>JAJRPE010000162.1 GCA_024280935.1 Candidatus Hydrogenedentota bacterium | reverse complement strand
TTTGTGGTCCTTAGCCCTCGCCGCCTGATAATTTTTTTATTTTTCTATCGCGGTTTTTGCAGAAATAAGGCCTAAACAGCCGCTGTGGGATAGTAGGCCGCTGGCACCTGGGGGGCATACGGTCTGGAAAGCCCCTTTACGCCCCCGTGATATCTGCGGTGCTCTTGTAGAGGATTTCCAACATCGTACCCAGCTCGGCCTCCGTGTTGGTCAGGGGTGGCCAGAGGTAGAGCACGTCGCCCAGAGGCCATTGGGCCATGTCGATGACCGTTGCTTGCGTCACTGCTCTACTCCTCGAATTCGTGTCGCCCGCAGCACCAGCGCATCAGCTGCTTCTCCTCGGTAGTTGCCGCCCGGTCCAATTCCCCGCTGTTACGTGAATTGTTACTTACTGATTGACAAATATGATGAATAGGGTCAGTATGGGGACGGTGGGACCAGCGAGGCAAACTCGTTGCGTCGCTGTAAATTGCAGTAATTCCAGTATGTTTGCGATTGGATCCTGGGAATCCTCGCAAAGCAAAAGCCGAGGATGGAATCCGGCCCCCGCCAATCCGATTCCATCCAACGCAACACAGGGAACCTCAATAAGGAACGAGATCATGGTCACAAGAGTGCTTCATTTGCGAAAAGACCTCTGCGTCGTGTGCTTAGTTGCTGTGCTCGGAATCAGCCCATGGGGGCATGCCGGGGACGCCGTGTGGGAACAAGCGGGCTATTCGGCCGGCGGATTGTTTCCGATCATTGTCGCCGACCCCGGGATTGCCGATGTGGTCTACCTGGGCAGCGATGTCTCCGGGGTCTACAAGAGCACCGACGCGGGCGACCATTGGATCTCTGTGAGCACAGGACTGGAGAGCCTGGCCATCACCAGCATTACGGTGAACCCGGCGGATTCCTCCGAGGTCTGGGCGGGCACTGCTCTGGGCTTGCACAGGACCGAAAACGGCGGGGATTCGTGGTCGCGGGTTTTCGTGGACACCGACAGTGATGGCGTGGAAGACGTGGAATGTTACATCAACGTCAGCCATCACGCCATTGCCATCGATACGGACGGACAAACGATTCTGGCCGCCGGAAACCACTTGGAAGATGAATACTTCGAGAATCTATCCAATGAAGCGATCTGCAGCGGCAGGCTCTATCGGAGCACAAACGGGGGAAGGGATTGGGAACGCGTTCAGGACGCGGCGTTTCCGGCGGCCTACCGAGGGCTGGCAATCGGAACGCGTTTTCCCACCGTGAGCTTCGATCCCGATACACCAGGGCAGGCCTTTCTCCAGGTCAATGGAAACGGCATACTGCGCACTGTGGATGGAGGGGGAAGTTGGCAGGAATTCGCTGCGGGCCTTCCGGCAGACCGTTCGAACTTGAACTGGAAACAGTTTGCAATCGGCCAACAGACCATCTACGCGACGGCAACATCCTTTGACTTCGATAACCCGACGGTACCGACCCACGTGTTCAAAAGCGGCAAGGGAACCGCGAGTTGGACAGACGTCGGTTCGGGGCCAAGCAATGGGTTGGGCATGGAAGATAATGACGATGGCGGCCTCCCGTTGACCAATCCCATCGCCGTATCCCCGAGCGATGATGCCACAATCATTCTCAGCCACAACGAATTTCCAAGTTATGTCTTCAAATCCAATGACGGGGGAACGAGTTGGGCGGGTCTGGCCATCGAGCCTGGCGTGAACTTCATCTTCAATTACGAGGCGACCCCTTTCCGTAGGTTTATCGACCCCAATGAAGTGTTTATTTCGATGGCGTTTGATTCTGTAAATGCGAACCGCATCTACGCATCGGGCTGGTGGGATATATGGCGAAGCGATGATGGCGGGGCATCCTGGACCCAGAAGCCTGTGGGAACGCAGAACACAGTGTGCAACGACGTATTCTTTGCCGGAGACCGCATGTTCCAGGCCAATTGGGACACGCTGGTTCAGCGAAGTGACGATTTTGGCGCAAATTGGGTGCAGGCGTTTCCTGGGGCGGGCGCGGCCTATGACGATCCCGAGTTCCTGCCTATAGCCCATGCTTGGGATGTCGAGCAGGGGGCGGATGGGAAACTATACCTAACCGTGGCCGTGAACGAGGATGCGCCGCGGGTCTATCGCAGCGACGACAACGGGGCAACGTGGCAGAGAAAATCCAACGGGTTAACGAGTACTGGTGTGGACGGAGCCGATGTGTTCACGGAGTTGTCTCTCGCCCCCGATCCGAACGCGCCGGAAACGCTCTATCTGGCCAACCACTGGACTATCAAGGGCCTGTACAAGACGACCGACTTTGGTGACAACTGGGTGCGGATGGCCAACCAGCCAGGCCCGCCGACCGGCAACATCACCGAAGATTCCCTGCTGAAGTGTGTCGCAGTCGACCCCACCGACTCGAACCGCATCTTTGTCGGGACCTACTTTCAAGGATTGTGGGTTACTACGAATGGCGGAGATTCCTGGGCTATGGCCACGGGCTCGGACGAAAGGAGCATTCAGACGATCCTGGCCCTGGCCAACGGAACCGTCTGGGCCGCATTCGAAGACGCCGTATACAAAAGCACCGACCACGGGGTGAGCTTCACGCGCGCCTTTCCCGCGCCAGAGGAATTGCCGACGATTCTTGGAGAAGAAGAAATCGAGTACGTGACCTGCATCGCATCCAATCCGGATAATGCCGATGAAATCTTCGCTGGCACAGCGAAAATATTCGATGTGTTCTTCAATCGGGGTTCTGTATGGCGCACCACCAACGGGGGCGTCGATTGGGCGAACATCACAGACGACCTCACGCAGAAGCGGATCCAAGCACTCACCTACCATGACGGATTCCTCTATGCAGGAATCGAAGGTGCCAATGTCTACAAGAAACAGATACAAGGCACTGCGGGTGAAGGCGAGGGCGAGGGTGAGGGTGAAGGTGAGGGTGAGGGTGAGGGTGAGGGTGAGGGTGAGGGTGAGGGTGAAGGTGAAGGTGAGGCACCCGGCGGCTGCCTCGGAAACAAATCACATCCTCCGTCCAAAGAAATCGCAGGCGATTGGTTTGTGGCGCTGCTCGGGCTTGGCCTTCTGATGGGTTCCGATAGCTATCGCCGAAACCGATTGCACGGCTAACGGAGTGGTACTCCGCCCGCTGGTGGTGCGCATTACGCCAAGCGCACCGCCAGCGTGCTTGGTCTTCTGAACGAACGCGCGCTGTCTCCCTTGGATTTCTCTGTGAGATAATTGCAGATTGGCAAAGGGTTTCGGGGTATCCTTTAAGGCCGAAAAATCACCTTACGCTTTCGCTATAACACGTTCCGTGCTTTCAAGCAACATATCCAACATCGCAGCCAACTCTTTCTCCGTGCTGGTCAGTGGGGGCCAGAGGTAGAGGACATCGCCCAAGGGGCGAACAAACAATCCCAATTCATTGGCCTTGATGGAAATAACTCGGGCTGTGGCGGCTCCACCCGCTTCCTCCGAAATAGCAAACATGCCGATAAGGCCCAGCGATTTCTGGTAGGCCACGCCGGGCAATGCGCTGATTCGTTCCATGCCTGCGGCGAGTTGTTTGAAACGTTCGCCACAACTTTCGGGTATGCCCGCCTCCACCATGACGTCCAGGGCGGCCAGGGCCACGGCGGAGGTAATCGGGTTCCCGCAGTAGGTGTGGCCGTCGAAGAATATACGGGGTTTCGTATCGGGACGCCTAAACGCATCGAAAATCCGGCTGGAGGCGATGGCCACACTCATGGGGAGGTAGCCCGCCGTGAGGGCCTTGCCGAGACACAGGATGTCGGGGACGATGCCCGCCTGGTCACAGGCAAAGGTGCTTCCCGTGCGCCCGAAGCCCACGGCGATTTCGTCGGCGATGAGAAGTACATCGTGTTCGTCGCAGAGGCGGCGTATCTTCTTTAGATAACTCGGCGGGTAAATACGGATGCCCGCCGCACCCTGGCACAAGGGTTCCAGGATAAGCGCCGCGATTTCGTCGGCGTGGGAGGCGACCAGCCTCTCCATGACGGCAAAGGCCGTATCCGAGGCCGCCTCTTCTTCGGGAGATCCGCTGTCACAGGGCGCAAAGGGGGACGGGCCGCGCAACGCGGGCTTTACCAGGGCAGCGTAGGGTTCGTGAAACCAGGACACATAACCCACGCCAATGGCCCCGAGGGTGTCTCCGTGGTAGCCTTCGTCCAGTCCGACAAAGCGGGTCTTTTTTGGACGCCCTTGGTAGGCCCAGTACTGGACGGCCATTTTCAAGGCAGCCTCCGTCGCACTGGAGCCGTCGGCGGCGAAGTAGCAGTGGTTCAGGTCGCCCGGCGCGATGGTGGCGAGGCGTTCGGCCAATTCCACGGCCTTGGGATGGGACATGTTGCCCACGATGCTGTGTTGCAATATTCCGGCCTGCTCCGTGAGGGCGGCGATTATCTTGGGGTGGCTGTGGCCCAACGCCACGGCCCACCACGACGCAATGCCGTCGTAGAGCTTCCGTCCGTCGGCGGTGTAGAGATAAACCCCCTCGGCCCGCTCGATACAGGTGTAGGGCTCGGCTTCAAAGGTCACCTGGTCCGTGTAGGGATGCCAGAAGTGCTTGTTATCTGATGCGCGTAGTGTGTCAATGTTCATAGGGTACTCCAGAAAAAAAGGTCGTCTCGCCTGTATCTTGTTCTGTCCAACACCATCAGTCAAATCCAAGGACACCGGAAGGGGTGCCACCCTCACGCGGAGGAGCGAAGCGGGGGGAGCTTGCGGGTGCGATCCAGCAGAATAGACTCGATCTAACAAAAGATTGTCCTAGTGGCCGGGGCGCATTCTCAAATCGATTGATAACAGAACATAGAAGTTTTTTGAAAACCCGCACCCGCAAACTTAGCCGGGAACCGGCTGCGTGTGAGGGTGGCACCCTTGGCAAATTGCAGCACTCGGTTACGTACCCATGGCTTACACAGGCAACCGTGCCACTTTTAACATCCCGTCTCAAAATAGGATTGTATCGTTTCCAGGCCCGGCATGTGTTCCTTAAAGGCCGCCCACGCCCCATCGGGATTTGTGTCGAGTCCATCGAAATAAGGCAGATTACCCAACACGTCAACCCCGCCAAATTGCGCGACCGCCTTTGGGTTGTCCCGCCCAATAAAGTCGTCCCCGGCACCCGGTGTCGGCGCGTTAAAGACCACCCCCGCAATCGGCACCTCGGCACTGCGCAAGGCCTCAATCGTCAACAGACAGTGGTTCACCGTGCCCAGCCCAATATGGGCCACGATCAACACCGGCACCTCCAGACTGATTATCAGGCTTAACTGGGTTTCGTCCTCATTCAGCGGAACCAACAGGCCACCGGCCCCTTCAATCAACACGCCCTGATGACGGGCACCCAGCTCCATGGCACATTCAACGCAGTGGTCGATGCTGAGGTAGCGGTCCGCCATCCGTCCGGCCAAGTGGGGGGAGCACGCAGGCTCATAACAATAGGGACTCATCCACGGGCGCTCCTCGGGGCCAACGGACAGCCCGGCGGCTTTGAGATGTACCTCTAAGTCCGGCGCGCGCCATTCACCCGCAACCTGTGTTGCACCGGTCTGCACGGGTTTCATGGGGACGATGTCCTGTCCTTGTTGCCGCAGGTAGCGCAAGATACCGGCGGTGACAATGGTCTTGCCTACGTCGGTGCTGGTGCCGGTGATAAAGAGTCCGTTCTGCATGAGGGAGATTCCTGTCGTCAAGAGGGGTGCGGTATCATAGCGCACGGAACGCGGAAGGTGCGACGTGGAAGGTTGGATCAACGTGCTCTCTCGCAATCGTTAACAGCACAAGTATTCTTGTTATTGATGTCACCGTGCCGCCGTAAAGTGGGCTACAAGGGTGCCACGGGTAGGCCTCTCAGGGCTTACCCGTGTAATCACTACCGGTGAGGGAAGCTATTCAGTTTTCGGGGGACCGGCTCTGCACGGGTAAACCCTGGCGGGCCTACCCGTGGCACCCGTAGCGGTGTTTTGCAGGTGAGAGGAGCCTGGAATTGGTTGAGGTCAATTGTTCGTTTTTTCGTTCTGCACAGGCCCAAAAGCGTCTACTCCACAAGCACCCGAGCCAAAATACCCGCTGCCTTTTCCAGGGTCGTGTCGTCGTGGGCCAGGGTCACGGAGAGGCGCAGGCGGGCCGTGCCCTCGGGAACGGTTGGCGGGCGTATGCCCGTGGCGATTAAGCCCGCCTCAAGCAGCGACTTGGCAAGGGTCATAACCTGCGCATCGTCTCCGACTGCGATGGGGATAATCTGGGTTTCGCCCGGTGCAACATCGATTCCATGGTCGGCGAGCATCGACTGGAACTGCCGGGCCCGGCGCAAGAGCGTTGGACCCAAACTCTTGCGGGAAACAATCGCTTCAACGGCGGCCAGCGCTGCCGCAGCGTTCATAGGCGAGACCCCGGTGCTGTAAATAAAGCTTCGGGCACGATTGATCAACAGGTCGCGGTAAGGTCCATCACACGCCGCGAAACCACCACCACTTCCCAGCGCCTTCCCGAGGGTACCAATCGTAACATCGGGGCGGATTCCCAAGTGGCGACACAGGCCGCCACCCTCGCCCCATATCCCGATGGCGTGGGCCTCGTCCACCACGAGCACGGCATCATAACGTGCCGCCAGCGCGGCCAGCTCCTTTAACGGAGCCAGATCGCCGTCCATGCTGAAGACCGAGTCGGTAACGATGATTCGGTGCTGCGCGGGAGAGGAAGAATGCACAGGCGAGACGCCCGCCACGGCGCGTCTGAGACCTATGCTACGGAGGAGTGACTCCAAATGCGCCACGTCATTGTGCCGATAGACCTGTATGCTCGCTTTCGACAAACGTGCGCCGTCAATAATGCTCGCATGATTCAGGGCATCGGAGAAGATCATGTCATCCGGTCCCGCGAGACTCGTCAGGACACCCACGTTGGCCTGGTAGCCACTTGGAAAGACCAGTGCCCCTTCCTGCCCCGTCAAATCTGCCAGCGCACGCTCTAACGCTTCGTGAATCGTGAGGTTGCCGGACATGAGCCGGGAAGCCGTCGCGCCACAGCCCTGTTCCGCCACCGCATCCACGACGGCGGCTTTCAACGCGGGGTCTCCGCTTAAATTCAGGTAGTCGTTGGAAGAGAAGTTGAGATAGCATGTGCCCCCCTGGGTGAAGACACCACCCGCCCCGTCCCACGCCCGCAAGAAGCGCCAGCGGGAGGCTTGGCGAATTTTTTCGAGTTCGGATTCATAGCGATGTCTTGAGTTTGTTGATTTCATACTATACTTCATTGCGTTGGCTGCTACGATCCATAGGGTGGCATAGGCGTCTCGCCTGTGTATTTCACAGCCGGGACGGCTGTGCCATCCTGAAGAAATCACACGCGAAGTGCCTATGCTACTGTAAGCGTTCGACTAAACGGCTTCGCCGTGGTATTGCACAAGCCATGTCGGGGCTGCACAAGCATTAGCCTTGTCGGATGTGCCGTGCGCTTGGGGCGGCAACACCATGGCACTCCCAAGGTGGGCTTCGCCCACAACCCAAGTACTGACCTCCCAAGAAACCACTAAGGGTGCCACCCTCACGCGGAGGAGCGAAGCGGGGGAGCTTGCGGGTGCAAGCTATCCCAATAGACTTGATGTTAAAAAG
>JAJRPE010000161.1 GCA_024280935.1 Candidatus Hydrogenedentota bacterium | reverse complement strand
CTTCCAGAAAGGCCAGTACATCCTTGGGATGGTTGTGTCCGGGATCGCCGCCGGGAAAGAACACGGCATCGAGGTGAGTCGATTCCTTGTAAAAGGCCTCATGCTCTGCGAGATGGGCCGCCCGTTTTTTTGGGTCGGTGAGATCGACGGTGGCCGGTGTCCACACCCAATAGGCCACACCATATTTTTCACAGATATCGCCGAGCGCCCGATTCATTACCTGTCGTGTAACCGGCATAAGCGGGCTGTCGCTGTCCTGAAAGGGGATGTTCTCGATGGCATTCACACCGAAGATGGCGAGTTCCCGGATGTACTGGTCGTACATGGCTGGTGTCCACGCGTCGTAACTGTTGGCCGTGGTGCGGTAGCCGAGCTGGTGACCGCGAATGGAATCGTCGGGGGATGTGGTGAGATTGAGTGGGGCAATCAGCTTCAGCGAATCCTTGCTCCAATCCAGATTGCGAAGCAATCTTCCCACGCCGTAGAGCGCCCCATTCGGGTCTGCGCCGATGATCCACAGGGCATTTTTTGTGGTAGCCAGGGCGTAGCCTTCTGCTGCGGTACACCGTTCCATCGGCGGAACTGTTTTGCCCTGATGAGAGTTCGCACCACCTGAAAATAAGGCGATGGCTGAGCCTGACGTTGGCCAGGTGGTCGATAGGGGCAGCGTAATGCCTGTTCGCCGTTGTATATCCTCGACCAACACCGTGGCGGCTGTTTTTTCCACCAGGGGAACGTCTCCGCCGCGAACGACAATAGTGGCTTCGCTCAGGTCCAGGGCAGACGCAAGTGGCGCGATGGTGAGTAGCGCCACTATGAGCAAGTGACCCTGTGTCAATTTCGATGGGAGCATGGGGCATGCCTTTCGTAGATTCGATGGACATCGAAGGGGTGTCGCAAGAAACACCCATACTACACAACAAGCGCCCGTTGGGTCACATAGGGTGGCACGGGCGTCTCGCCTGTGTTGGTCACGAAGTGACCAAGGAGGGCCCAGGTTTACGTGGGCTTGCTGGTCACCCGTGGCGTGCCGTGCGATCCCGAGGAACGAGGGTCGAAGACTCGCCGCAGGAGGGTTCGTGCGCCAGTGGAGGCAGGATGTAATAGTACCTCGTGCAGCTTGCCCAGTCCTACGCACGAACTCGTCCCAGCGCGTCCGGGTCGAGATCGTGCGGCACGTCCGATCATGTGCCGACCCGTGAGCATCTCCACACACCAATAATGTGGTGCCATCGTGGTTGGCGGTTGCCAGAGCGTGCCTTCAGGCGACCATGTCGTTGTGGTTCTGGAAGGTGGCACGCTGGATCCCGCCTTCGTTGGGTTCCTCGAAACCCGGGGAAGCAAAGCAAATTACCCCTTGCACGAAATGATGATTTTATTCGCGGTCTGGCGGGAAAAATGCTACTCTATGTCCTGGGCAGCGATCTGGAAGACAGGGACGGGTAGCTGAACTATCTGAGTGAACTGAATGTGTAAGGGCCAAGCGTTGTGAACACACTCAACATACCGGGAAGCCTGTCGCGCCGCGCCTTTCTTGGCGCAACGGCGGCCATGGCGCTGGCAAGCGTGCAGGCCCGCGCCAAAGGCAAGCCTGGAGAAACCTACGCAAGTCATGCCAAGGGCATCCGTATCGCACCGGGCATCTGGCGGCCCCACTATCCCTGGGAGCACATCGCCTGGGTAAGCCCCTCCTGGCCTTCTCAGGACTATATCTGGCTCGACTTTCCAGAGGCCATTTTTACCAGTCAGGGCCTCATTTACCTGAGTCACGTAAATCCGCCCATCGACACCGTCTACGACCATTTGCCCGCTGTGCCCTGGGTGATTCTGGAGGATGGGATTTCCTTTGAGCGAACACTTCCGAGTGGTATTGTTTTTGGAGGCAGCGTCCGAAAAGGCAGCGAGACAACGGTTGATCTCACGTTGTATATTCGAAACGGATCTCAGGAGCCGCTCAATCGGATTACCCTTCAGACCTGCGCGTTTTTGCGGGCCACGAAGGAGTTTGGCGACTACTCCATGGACAACAAGTTGCTCCACCTTCCCGAGAAGGGTTGGGTTCCCATGGCGAAGGCACTCGCACTTGCTGATGGCGATCAACCTTATCGCGTTGGATGGCGCAGCTCGGGAAAGCGCGTCTCCGACGTGCCCATGGTGGTCAATCTCTCCAGCCGCCATGAGCGCCTTTTTGCCATGACGTGGTACGAAAACACACTCTCCATGGTCAGTAATCCATCCCATCCCTGCGCTCATGCGGACCCGTGGTTTCCCGATCTTGAGCCGGGCGAGAGCGCAACGATCCAGGGAAAGCTCATTTTTTTTGCGGGCAAACTGGATGACTTCGACTATCGTGACTTCCTGTCGCGTTGACAAATGGTCGTCAGATTCGTAAAATGGACATTAAAGTCCACTTTCCTGAGGAATACATGTGTTTAAGCTCTATTCAAAAGGCTGCGAATATGCCGTTCGGGCGCTCGTCTACGTTATCGACGGGAATGATGACGGGCAGGCGCGTTTTCTGGCGGCTGAGATTTGCAAGCAGGCCGCAATCCCTGAAGCTTACACCCGGAAAGTCTTCCAGGCTCTGGTGCAGGGTGGTTTTTTGACCGCACACCGCGGGCCTGGGGGCGGCTATTCTCTGACCCGTCCATCCAGTGAGATTACTATTTTGGATGTTATTCTTGCCGTTGACGGCGAAGATACTTTCGGCCAGTGCATTATGGGCTTGCCGGGCTGTGGCGGGGAGAAGCCCTGTCCGTTGCATCATATCTGGGTTGAAGCGAAGGAACGCATGTTGCATCAACTGCGCAACTGCACCTTGCAGGAAATCAAAGATACTGTGGTGGCTCGTCAGAAATTATTCAAGCGCAAAGCACGGGCGAAGAAGTCTTAAATCCCTGCCGCCAACGCTGGGACAGGATCCGTGGGCTTGTCGTTAATCTCAATTGCAAAGCGTGTCTCAAAATCCGCCAGGGGGAATTTCCGAATCGCATCCCACGCGAGTTCCGAACACGCCTTTTGACAGGCCATACATCCCACGCAATGATCGTATACCACCTGCACCGGGGGAATGGGTAATCCATATTTGGCAAGGGGCACGGGGCGGATACAGTCCGTAGGACAAAAGGGCACACAGACTTGACACCCGGTGCAGTTGTCCTCATCGATCACTGCCATGAATTTGGGCCGCTTTTTCTTCGCCGCGAGTTTGTCTACGACGCGGCCAACCTTCTTGTAGTGGTCGAATTTTTTAGCCATGACATTCTCTCTTCGTGCTTTGCTTTGCGAAAATCGCCACAAAAAACAAGCTCGGCCCACGTCATTCCCACGCACATGGGTCTGGGACGTGCCGAAGGCGGGGAACCAGAACGCGGCAAGAGCGCTTCGCAGCACCACTGGATCCCCGCGTTCGCGGGGATGACGATCTCGGGTTGTGGGAAAAGCCCATCTTACTTTTTGGGGACCAATAGGGCGTTTCTATCAGAGATAGAACAAAAAAATTTGATCTCAGGCCCCCAAT
>JAJRPE010000160.1 GCA_024280935.1 Candidatus Hydrogenedentota bacterium | reverse complement strand
GCAGCGAACACGCACAAAAAAGGCGTATTGCTTTTCAGCCTGGAAATGTCCAAGGAACAATTGGTCAACCGTCTTCTTTGCATGGTAGGCCGGGTGGACAGTGGTCGACTTCGCTCGGGCTTTCTTGCGCGCGCGGAGTTTCCCAAGCTCCAGCACGCCGCCGAGATTCTGAGCCAGTCCCACCTCTATATCGACGACACGGCGAACATCAGCGTGCTGGAACTCCGCTCAAAGGCGCGCAAACACGCCCAAAAACACCCCCTGGACCTGCTGATTATCGACTATCTTCAGTTGATGTCCGGCTCGTCGCGTTCCGAGAGTCGCCAGGTAGAGATTTCGGAGATTTCCCGGTCGATCAAAGGCTTGGCCCGCGAGTTGAAGTGCCCTATTATTGCCTTGTCCCAGCTCAGCCGTGAAGCGGAGAAAGACGAGGGCGGCACGCCCAAGCTCTCCCACCTCCGCGAATCCGGTGCTATCGAGCAGGATGCCGATGTGGTCATGATGTTGTCGCGCCTCGGCGCGGCGGAGCAAGAGGGCCGGGAAAACGTCATTCGGCTGACGGTGGCCAAACAGCGTAATGGGCCCACGGGCGTTGTGGAACTTCTGTTTGAGAAAAACATCCAGCGCTTTCTGAATCTTGGCGGCGACGATGGTTTGGCCGCTGCCGGAGAATCGGTACCCTACCAGCCCTTCGATGGCGACGACAGTGCGGTGGAAGAGTACTACGAAGAAGACGATACGCCGTTCTAGCAAAAAAGGGACTGACGCAAGCGCAGCGAGGTACGAGCGAAGACGGGTCTGTCCCTTTTCTTGCGGCCCAGCCTGGGCCGAGTGCATGTTTAAATATGTTATGATCCTTGATTCCACACGGCCATCCGGCACGTTGTGCGCATGGCCGTGTTAACGAGAGAACGACCTTTCCATTTGACCGGTGCAGCCAATGCCGCACCTTTACGATGCCCCGGATGGGGCCGGAGTTACGACATGTTTCAGGGTTCCTTTCCCGCACTGATTACCCCCTTTACTGAAAGCCTGGAAATCGACTTCGATGCCTACGGGCGCCTCATTGATTTTCAGATAGAAAATGGAACCAATGGCATTGTCCCTTGCGGATGTTCCGGCGAAGCTGCGACCCTGTCCCACGACGAGCAAAAGTCGCTCATTCGTTTCGCGGTCGAGCGTGTGGCGGGAAAAATTCCCGTGGTGGCGGGCACGGGTTCCAACAACACCGCCGAGGCCGTGGGCCTCACCAAATACGCTAAAGAAGTGGGTTGCCAGGGTGCCCTGTTGATTACGCCCTACTACAACAAGCCGACGCCCGCAGGCTTGGTCGCCCACTACACCACCGTGGCCAACGAGGCCGATATTCCGGTCATGCTCTACAACGTGCCGGGCCGCACGGGCACCAAGATTTCGCCTGAGACCATCGCTGAGTTGAGCAAGGTGCCCAACGTCGTTTCCGTAAAAGAAGCCTGCGGCAGCGTGGATCAGGTTTCCCAGATCCTGAGCCGTTGCGATATCAACGTTATGTCCGGCGACGACAGCCTGACCTTGCCCATGATGGTCGTGGGTGCCAAGGGCGTGGTATCCGTTGCCGCTAATGTGATTCCCGGCATCATGTCCAAGCTGTGCGCCGCTGCGAACGCGGGCGACTACGACAAGGCGCGGGAGCTGCACTACAAGATGTTGCCTCTGGCCTCCGCGTTGTTCCTGGAGACGAATCCTATGCCCGTGAAAGCGGTCTTGGCGAAGATGGGTATGATTAAGAACGTCCTGCGTCTGCCGCTGGTCCCCATGACGGATGAGTCGGCCAGCCGCTTGGATCCCTTCCTGAAGGAATTGGGCCTAATATAAACCCAGGGACGTATCGCCGCCGATGCCCTTTGGCGTAGTGACGTGCGCTATGTGGCTTGCGTGTAACCGGGAAATGAAGAAATCACGTCGATGCGGCGGCATGTCCCGGTGGAGAAACGCAGACCACCTTCAGACTTCCTGATCCCGTCAGGGTTTTCGGGGTGTTTTCGGAAATGGGATAGACACATTTTTTTAATTGGAAAGGTTTTTCTCGTCACTGCGTGTCCATCACAAACGAGACGCTGTGCAGAACGAAAGAACGAACAAATGACCTCCATCACACCCAATTCTCTCTCCTCCATAAAACACCACTGCGGGTGCCACGGGTAGGCCCGCAGGGTTTACCCGTGTAACCCCGGGGCTCCCGGAACTGGATAGTCCCCTCTTTGGCGGCAGGTACTTCACGGGTAAAGCCCTGAGAGGCCTACCCGTGGCACCCGACGTGGATCTTTCCCCAAAAATGCCAAACCCAATTCCACCGGGGTCAGGAAGTCTGACCTTGCTTTCATCACGTAGCAGCGTCACGCAAAGTTTGCCGGGACATGCCTGCGCATTGACGGAACCCAGCATACCCAATGTCCGTGCGTTCGCCCCGCTGCATGCGGCGTTGGATCGGGTGCCTTGGCGCGGGTACGTCCCTGAGCTATTTCAACCGGTGAATTACGCCGCCGCTGGGGAGCTTGGGGAAGAAGTAGGTGGACTTCTGGGGCATGGGTTCCTTGGCATCCGCGCAGGCACAGATTTGTTCCGCGAGGGTTGCCTGAAGAATAAAGGAGAGGTTGCCGTCTTCGTGGGCGGCCTTCATGGCACCTGCCGCACTCTTTTCGTAGGTGAACGTGGTGCCTTCCGCTATGCCCAGTGTCCGCTCGATGATACCGCGATGCAACAGGGCCACATCGAGGTCGCGCCAGGACGGCCCGCGGTCGTCGCCAAGAAAGGCCACGCGGTCCCCGGTGAATTCCAAGAGGTAGTCGCCCTTGTTGGGAATGGCTACGCCCATGATGCCCTGTCCGGTCGTGTTTTTTACGCGCTCGGAGAGGTCGCCATTCACGGCGGTGATCTTGAAGTGCTTGGATAATTTGGACAGAAAGAGGTCGGCATCAAAATCATCGGGCCGGGGAACGACGCGGTGGGGCGGATAGATCTTCAGGCCCGGATCGTTAAACGAGACAAAGCCCATGAGGGCGTAGTTGGCAGGATGCTCATCGGCCAGTTCGCCTTGGGCGCGGAGGTTTTCGCGATGGGTGCATGCCGTCTGAAAGCGGTGGTGTCCGTCCGCAATGTAGATAGTCTGGTCCTTGAAAAAGTCGCGCACGGCGCTGTCATCTTCCACGACCCATAACTCTTGCTTTACGCCGTCGATGGTATCAGCGACGATATCGGCGGACCCTTTTTCCATCTGTGCCAGGAGCGGCCCGAGGGTGTTGTCGGGGTCCGTATAGAGGCCGAAGACCGCACCCAGATTGGATTCGGTGGCGGCGGTGAGCTTGAGGCGGTCTTCCACGGGTTTGGCGAAGGTGCGCTCATGGCCCAGCACGTAGTTTTCGTTGTCTTCGGGGAGGCGAATAGCACCAAAGAAGCCCCGGCGGGTTTGGGCGTTGCCATCCAAGTCGGTGAACTGTTGCTTGAGGAGGTAGATGCAGGGATTCTCATCCTGCACCATGCCGCCCTCGGTGATCCAGGCGTTCAGGTCGGCGGCTGCCGCTTCATACTTGTCCATTCCATCCCGTTCTTCGGGAAGGAGGAGGCGCACCAGATTATAGGGACTCCGTTGCATTAGCGCGGTGCGCTCTTCGGGTGTAATCACGTCGTAGGGCGGCGTTATGACATCGCTCATATTTGCGATGGTAGCGGGGTTGTAGCGGAGTCCATGAAAGCCTTTGACTTCGAGCATTATGACGGGTACCTTATTTGTTAGCGCAGATAACGTGATGGGTCACGAAGCAATGTGTTTGTCGCAGTGCCGATGCGTGACATAATACGTGGTTTGGTGCGTTGATTTATAGTTTGGAGAGGGCCAAGGCACTGATTTCATCAAAATCACAGGCCACATACGGCCCACAAAAACAACCGGCGTGGGATAGGCCTCGTGGGTCACTGCGTGTCCCACACAGCCGTCTCGGCTGTGAACGTGCGCCGTCAGGGGCATGCAAAAAACGGAAGAACCCAGGTTTCGGGTCAAATCCCTAGTTCGCCAGTTCCTTGAAATAGGCGCGGATTCGCTTCGCATTGGCACCGAGGTCGCTCTTGCCCTCCCGAGACCTGGAGCGCATGTCCACGAGGCTGCCATCAGCGCCGTCCGGTCTGATACGGATGATGACATCGTCTTTCCAGCGAAAGAGGCGGGTTTCCGCGATGGCTTCGAAGGTGCGGGTCGCCGCGTCATCCCGCGTGATGGTCCAGCGGAAAGGTTCCTGTTCGGCCAGATCGCGGGCGCGTTGGTAGGCGAGTTCCGGGGGGAGGTCGAGGGCCTGGGGCGCGAGGTCGCTATAGCTGGCCTTGATCACGGCGGAAAATTCGGGGGGAAAGGCCATGTCCCGGTCTGCATTCTCTGGGAGTGTGGGGGCATATTCAAAGGCCAGGGGGGCATCAGGATTGGTGGTGATGTCGTTAATGGCGGGGTAACGCATGCCCTGGGTGGCGGTAGCGATGACGGCGAGGAGGGGAAGCAGCCCGAGGGTGCCGATCATGGCGGGGAAATAAGCCTGGCACCGGATGGCGGCGATAGCGGCGCAAGACAGGGCGACCAGCCCGAGCAGGCCGCTGAGTGCGAAGAGGGCCATTCCCAGCATGGGTGGCGCGATGCCCGTGCGGGCCAGCAGGGGGCCACCGATAGTAAGCCCGATACTGAGCAGGGCAAGCGTAATGGTGAGTTTGGATAGCATGGTGCCTATTATACAAAAGCGGCAGCCATGGCATCCACGGCTGCCGCTGAAATTGGCACAAGACGACTATTTTACGATTTCGATCAACTCGACCTCGAAGAGGAGTGTAGAGTTGGGCGGAATCCCGGGGCGACCAGGGCCATAGGCCAGGGCGCTGGGAATAGCGAGTTCCCACTTGGAGCCGACTTTCATCATTCTAAGGGCCTCGGTCCAGCCTTTGATTACCTGAGTGACACCAAATTCGGCGGGTTCGCCTCGGTCTACCGAGCTATCAAACTTTTCGCCATTGATGAAGGTGCCGGTGTAGTGGACCTTTACTTTGTCGGTATCGCCGGGGGTGGCGCCATCACCCTCAGTGATGACTTTGTACTGGAGTCCGCTTTCGGTGACCTTGACACCCTCTTTTTTCGCGTTGGCGTCCAAGTAGGCTTGGCCCTCTTCCATGGCTTCGCTTCCCGCTTCCTGCTGCTTCTGTTGGGCAGCGGTGCGCATTTTCTGTTGCAAGCCCATGAAAGCGGCCCGGAGTTCGTCCTCACTCATCGCGAGTTCTTGCTTCTTGAAGGTAGCCGTGAAGCCTGCGATGAAGGCTTCCAAGTCGATATCAACACCGGGTCCGGTGATGCCTTTGGCCACGGTGGCGCCTGCGGCGTAGCTTTGTTGGGCAAGTTCAGAATCCAGGTTCACAGAGGGTGCTTTCTTTTCTTGTGCGCTCACGAGGAGTGGCGCGCCGAGAACGACAGCTCCCAGAATGAGGGCCGTCCAGCGGGTTGCGAAATTCATGAATGGTTCCTTGTGGTTGTTTTTTGGGGGGATGTTCCCGCAGGGCGACCGGTGGTCACCGTCCCGGAGCAGGGGCGCGGGCAATCGGAACAGCTTAGCGATTATTCGGGGGGAAATGCAAACGAACAGTAAACCCTGCCGCCGCCGAGTTGAGATGGATCTTGCGCATGCCTGGGCAGTCGGGATGTAAATCCCACTCCTATAGAAATCCGGCAGGGCCAGATGGGGCTGGTATGGCGACACGAGAAATAAAGTGGGCAAATTTATGGGAGAAGTCTTCGCGAGTGGGACTTGCGATCCGTGCGACACGGCTTGTGGTATTTTCGATCAAGATATCTCTATGCACGGTATACGCAGCGGTAAAATCGATGATTGATTCCGGCAGCCCGAAGGCGTCATTTTCACGAAGATAGTATACGCTGGTTTTCGACTGGAGCATCTTCTTTAGCAAGTTGGCAACCCTGTTTCGGTCTCCCAGCAGTTTCTTTGGTGATGGGGTCCAATCGGTAATTGTCTGACGAAGCACCCGGCCGTATTGGGCGGGCGGAAGGGTTGACAGGAGTCCGGTATCGGGACAATGTTTGCAGAGAAACTCATGAATGGTCATTTTCCGGTCCTCGGAAACGAATTCCAGCCGGGTTGTCAGGCATATTTCCAAAAGCGTCTGAATTGGAAGAATGATGGCGGCGGCGAGGGGCTGCTTGTCCAGGCCAGACACATCACAAGTCTGTGTCGCGATTGTGAAGTAGCGGCGCAGGTGAGCGTGGGCGATGACCATTTCAGGATCACCATTGGGAGCCAACGCGAAAGGCGGGGTGTGGTTTTCGGTGCGTGATGGGCGGTCGATGCGGGCGAGCAATTGTTCAAGCTCTTCCCGCTCAAACACATACCCTTCCCCGCGGCCTTCAAATACGGCGTGCCCGTGCTGACCATCCCTCGTCCTGAATATGTACTGAGACTGAGATGCCAATGGCGTCACCAGATCGAGCGCGAATATATCGCCTTGTTCCAAGTGCTCCTCAACGCCACAAAGTTGACCGTCGCGTTGCGCTATCCATCACCCTTTTCCCGCAACATCTCCACCCAAAGCAGTTCGATTCCAGAGGGCGTTGACGTTGCGCCAGCGGAATCGCGGGCCGCGCCGACAAGGAGCCTCGGAGAAACGGTCGCCTTCCTCCGCGCTTCGTTTTGACGGAGGTTGTTAACTCCTAACGCACGACCACCTTGATCGCCAAGACGAGAATTCCGCAACGAGTATTCATCCAACAACCAGTGTGCAAGCTCATCCCGATCTGTTTCCGGTAGCTGCTTGAACTCCTGAATGATTTGCGCCACAGCATTTGTCATGGTGTATCCTCATTGACAATGGGTATTTAGCTTACCGCATTATACGCGGAATTGCGCCAAACTACGAATCAAATTGGATGTGCCGTTTAAGAATTGACGGATATGTCTTCGGCGGGCAGTACGCACCGGAAGCCCACGGTGGGCAATTGGGTCTCGGGAAAGATGCCCCGGCGGACAAAGGTGCGCAGATCTTCCTGTGGTGAACTGAAGCAGCCGCCCCGAACCGCTCTTCGCGGCGCATCAAGGACGATGTCGGGTTCCTGGCGGATTTTCTTGTAGGGGATGAAGGGATCGAGGGTCCATTCCATCACGTTGCCCGCCAGATCATGGACGTTGTCGGGCGAATGGCCGTCTTCATGCATGGTGACGATGGAGGGCATGCCCAGGTAGTCATCAAAGTTGCACCGGGTGGTGTCAGGCGGCAGGGTGCCCCAGGGATAGGCACGATTTTCCTTGCCCCGGGCCGCAAATTCCCATTGGTTTTCCGTGGGGAGTCGTTTTCCCGCCCAGTCGGCATAGCGCTGGGCATCTTGCCAGGTAAGGCCGATTACGGGTTGGTCGGGTCCGTTGTATTGGGGATCCCGCCAGAATTTTGGCTCGGGCACACCGGTCGCTTTCATGTAGACGGTGTAATCGTTCACGGTCACGGGATAAGCGTCGATCCAGAAGGGTGCCACGTAGACCTCCTCTTCCGGGGCGGATTCGCGGAGCGAGTCGTTGCCCATCAGGAAGTTTCCGCCTTCCATGAAGACCATATTCTCCGTCGAGATGGCGCCCCGTTCGGTATTGACTTCGATGCGTTCGGTCAGCCTTCGATAGGAATCGTTGAAGGAGGCCTCCAGTGCGCGGCGAAATTCCCGGGCGGTCTGCCAGCGTTGTTCCTTTTCCTCGTGAAGGGCTCTCTTGAGAACCTGAATCAGGGAGGGCGCTACGTCTTCCCGGACTTGCTCCACCGTGACAGCTTCGTCCATGGGCGTGCGCAGGGTGAGCAATTCGTGGAAGACGAGTCCCACGGCGTAGATATCCGACCGTGGGTCTACGGTCTGGCGCTGACGCTGCTCCGGCGCGGCGTAGGCCAGGGTGCCTACGATCTGGTTGGATTTGTTCTCGTTAAGCTCTGTTTTTATAAATTCTTCCTGGACCGCCTTGGCCAGGCCAAAGTCGAGTACCTTGATGCGTTCGCCTGCAAGCAAGATGAGATTTTCTGGCTTGATATCGCGGTGAATCACCGTGCGGTGGGCATTTTCGAGGGCACGCAGCATCTGGGTGACGAAGGTGACGCAAAGACGGACGTCAACGTGTTTGCGATCCTGACGTTGTTTACGCAGGAAGGCGCGGAGGGATTTCCCCTCGGCAAATTCCATGGAGAGGTAAAGGATACCCTCGTTCGTCCAGCTTACATCGTGTACGGCAACGATATTTTCATGGCGGAGCCGCCGGGCGATCTGGGCTTCCTGGATGAACAGGCGCTTGCCTTTCGAGGTGCGCAAGAGCTTGGGATTCATGAACTTCAGGGCGACTGTTTCGTCCACCAGGGTGTCGTGGGCGCGATAGACGACCCCCATGCCCCCTTTGCCCACGTGCTCCTCGATGACATAGCGGTCGGCCACTTTGTCGCCCAATTCAAACTGTAAATTGGCGTGACGGGCGACATCTTTCGCAGACGGGATGCTCAAGGGTTGACCGCAATTGAAACAAAGTCCCTGCTTTCCTTGTACCGTAGGGGGCACCATGATGCGGAGGCCGCATTGTGAACACGTAACTTGTATCATATTGGAATGGTACACGGGCGTGTTGGAATTGCACAAGCTTCGCGGCGTGAAATCGCCGCTTGCAGTTGACTACATGGTCGTTGGCACATTAGGCTAGGCCGTTCATCTACGTTTAAGGTGGCAGGGCCGCAACAAAGCGCATAGGGTCCTGACCAACCCTGACAAATGCGTCCACATGTAATTTGTAGCGCTCCTTGCGGGGCAAGGCGCGTTAAGGAGTACCGATATGGTTTGGAATAACATCGTCGCCGCAACGGCGCGCATCGTGGTTTTGGGTATGGCGGCGTGTTTTTTTGGATCGTTCGGAATAACGGCTGCGCAGACTGCGGATGATATAACACTCAGCCTGGGTGCGACAACCGCGAACGTGGGCGACACGGTCGAAGTTACCCTTACCATGACGATAGATGGGGATGGACCAGAGTCTATGATCGTGTTTCTGGCCTACGATCCGGACACGCTCACGCCCAATACCGATGAATATGAGCTCGTGGTGCGAAACGCTGTGACCGGCGAGCCTGTTTTGGACGACGATGGCAATGCGATAACGACGCGAAAGGCGGTATTACCTTCTGACGCGGTCACCGGGGCGGGCAAGACCGTTGATTCCGAAGTGTTTTTGGAGGAAGGTGTCGTCGGTGTGAGCGTAACCGGCCTCAATAGTACGTCCATACCCGAGGGGCTACTGTTTACGGTGGCATTTTCGGTCGGCGGGGCGCTTTCCAATGGCATCATGACCGACGTTATTGGACTCAATGATGGCAACGCCATTCTGGTGCCTGATGGGAGTGGTGGTGTTGTTGCCGCCTCGACATCAGCTTCACGCAGCACGGAGAACGGGGCCAGCGCAGTTGCCGTCAGCTACGGCTTTGAGGATTTGGCGGTTTCGATTGGATGCAATCCCCCCGAGGTACCTGCCAACATAACGGCGACGCAGAATCGGAGCAATGATGTGCTGGTCGGCTGGTCGGCGGTGGCGACCACGGGCGCAGAATACCGTGTTTATCGCAATACGACCGATAATAGCGCGTCGGCGGTGGCGCTGGGGACAGTATGGCAGTCCAGCACGACCTTTACAGACATAACCGCCCAAGTGCCCGAGATTATTGCCGGGGATGGGTGTACGGTGCCCGACCAGGTAAGCGAAGTACACTATTTCTACTGGGTGAAGGCCCGCACGGTTGACGGTTGCCAGGGCGACTTGAGCGCCACCTCCGCCGAAGGGTTTCGGGTGTCGGCAAAGCAAGTCGCTGTAGCGGCGGCTATGATTCCCACAGGTGGCGCATTGGGGACTTCGCTGGTGTATGGGGTCGCTGTTTTCTTGCTGTTGCTATGGCAACGGGTTGCGGGTTTGTGCCACAATCGGTCTTCTGTTTACAAAATGTGATTACCGTGAATTGGTGGTAACCGTGCGACATGGTGTCGCGCAGAGGCGCTTCCTGGCACATGCACCCTACCCTTCTCGAAATTAGTATCGGCCCCTTGGAACTTGAGTTTCACGCCTATACTGTAGGCTTGGCCCTCGCATTCCTGGTGGGTGTGCTGGGCGCGGTCCGCGAAAACTACAAGCTGGAAAAGCCGTTCAACGTGACTCCGGCGGGCGGTGTCTGGATTTTTTTCGGTGCGCTGCTGGGTGCCAAAGTATATTGGTACATGCAATATGGCGGCACTTGGACGGACAATGCGGGCCAACCCTATGACTGGTATCGCGTGTTCTTCATTTGGGAGGGGGGCATGGTCTACTACGGTGGCCTTATTGGCGGCGTGCTCGGGGGAATCGCCTATTTCAAGTTTATGCGGGTGCCGATACTTGGCATGGGCGATGTCGGCTTGCCCTTTCTGCCGTTGGGACACTCCATCGCACGCCTTGGGTGCTTCCTGAATGGTTGTTGTTGGGGCTACCACACGGACGGGCCGACCGGGGTGGTTTTTCCCCACCGGAGCCTGGCGTGGCGGCGACAACTGGAAGAAGGATTGATTGAGCGCACCACAGACTTGCCCCTTCCGGTTCATCCCACCCAGTTATATGAGTCCTTTGGACTGTTTATGATCTTCCTGATCATGCGATTTGCCTACAAGCATAAGAAATATGATGGATCCATCGTTTTTCTTTACCCCTTGTTGTATGGAATTCTCCGATTTAGCACCGAAGCTTTTCGGGGGGACAGTACACGGTCTGTTTTTGGCATGACGGTGAGCCAAACGATTGGGCTGGTATTGTTCATGAGCGCCGCGAGTTTCTATCTGGTTATGTTTCAGACGAAGTGGCGATCTGGCCGGTCGTCGGCATCGTAACGGGAATAGATGTATTTAGCGGACGATTTTCCGCAGAAAAACGAGAATACTAGGATAAATCATTCAGATCATGGCCTCAATTCGATAAAGTGTTGACAGGATCTGAGTGGTTCACTATACTTAGCCAAACTATTAGAGGTGTGTTTTGTCTATCCGCTCCATGGAATGCGTGACTTGATCTCATTTGCTCCCGGATTGCTTGGACATCGACAATTTCACCTGTGCAAGAAGCCATTCGATGCGCGGTTCGTATTGAAACCAATACGGATTTGCGGAACAAGTCTGTCGAGCAATACCTGACGGTATAGAGGAGAAGCCCAAATGGGGATCAGCAAGAAACTTATGCTTGCGTCGCTGGTAAGCATGATGGTCGTACTTGCGTTTGTAATTGGCCTGGTGCCGTCCCACGATACGGCAAGCGTCCGTGCCGCTGGAGACAGTGCCCAAATAGACTTTGGCCAGTTCCTGGATCTGATTCTGATGAATCAGGGCGGCGCGTTGAACGACAAGGGCGTTGGAACTACCTTGGAGTCCCTTCCCTATGTGGATGGGGATACCATTATCGTGCCGACCTCCAATATGGGCAGTATCGATGTCATGTTGAGTGCCACGGTCGCTGGCTCGGGCAATGACACGACCGTGACCTATGTGGCGAATGATGCCACCGAGGGCGGGACACCTTGGACTCCCGGGGTTTACGCTCAGGGTTCCAATGGCATCGCTTCCGCGGATGCTTTCCCCACGGACTTTGCGACTACCTTGGCGCTCGAGAGCTTTATTCCGAACGCGGCTGGTGCCCAGACGGCGGTGCTGATTTATGCACTGATCAATGCTGTCGCCGATTCTGCTCAGCCCCCCAACTATATGTTCGAGTCCGTGAATGCGATGGAGGACGCCATTACCCTGACCCTCGCTTCAGAGAACAATGATGCCGATGGCAACGGGTTTCCCGACGATCCCTTCGCGGATGTGCCCGTGAACGCCAGCTCCATTGCCAATGTGGTTGTGAATGGCGCTGGCCGAACTGCGCTGCTGGCCAACATGGATGCTTCCGCCAAGGCGACGCTGGGCGAAACCATTGTCTCCTTTGGCAACGTCATGGTTACCGCGCCTTCCACGGCGGACTTGGTGGCCGAGGGGCTTATAGGTGCTGGAGACTCCGCTTTCCTGATGGTCAGCATTGTGGATGATTTGGACGCCATGGTTGACAGCAACCTGTCTGGCGGCACGCTCAGCGAATGGGCCGATGCCGTGGGCGCATTACAGCCCCTTGACATATTGGCGGGCGCACCCTACGTTGAGATCAGCATTGTCGCGGGCACGTCCACCGGCGACTTGGTGGATATTGATGACTTGGGCACCCTGGAAGTAAACCTTTTCGTCTCTGGTGATTTTCCTGCAGAAGGTGTGCAACTCTACTCCTACGCTACGGCGGCGAGTGCGGACGGCGGCCAGTTGGTTTCCGGTGGCACGACATCAGGGGCCTGGGCGTTGCTGTCGGGTGATCCGGTCTCGGTCAACGGCAACATCAACATCAATTTTTCGAACCTGTCCATATTTGCGCCCTTTGCTTCCGCCATTTCAGTCTCATCCCTGGATCCGAATGAGCTTCCGGGAGGAGCGACCGCTGACGTGACGATTAACGGTGCCTTCCCGATTTTGGATGGTGTCCAGTTAACGGCATCCGAAGCGGCGGCGGCGTTCAGCGTAACCATGAATGGCGCAGCGGCGACCTTCCGGGAGGTTGGCGGTTCTTCCGCCAATGCCACATCGTTGTATGTCACGGCACCCGCCCTGGCCCTTGATACGGTAAACGGCGAACCCGTCGAGACATCGGTCACGCTGGTTATTACCGATCTTGTAAACGTGGGGAACACCGTGACGGTGCCCTCGGCGGCGACGCTGAAGAGCACGGTTGAAGTTACCGTGACGGTTGATGGCATGGGAACCGTTTCCCTGAGTCCGACGGCACTGGACGGCAGCGCAACGGGCGGAACCTATCTGAAAGGTACCAGCATATCCGCAACGATAAGCCCGGATGCCGGCTACGAAGCCACTTCCATCACGATAGATGGCACGGATGCGAGCGGTGGCGTGAACAATGGCGTGCTGACGTTTGGACCCAATGTGGACCAGGAACTCAGTGTGGCCTTCGGACAGATCGGTGGTGAGGGCGAAGGTGAAGGTGAGGGTGAGGGCGAAGGTGAAGGTGAAGGTGAAGGAGAGGGTGAAGGCGAAGGTGAAGGTGAAGGTGAAGGAGAGGGTGAAGGAGAGGGTGAGGGTGAAGGAGAGATGAGTGACACAGAAAATGCGACCGCCTTGATTGAAGGCTTCGCTGGCGCAGATAGTAATGGCGATGGCTTGCTTACGCTTGCCGAAGCCCAGGCCGCCGTGGCATCGTTGGATGCCGAAAGTTTCGGACGCCTCGATACGAACAACGATGGGTTCCTGAGTTCAATCGAGTTGCAGGCGGTCCAGGGAACGATTGGAGAGGCCATCGTGACGGGTGTTGAACCCGCCGAAGCGTGGCTCTTTGGTGGTGTCGTGGCGGAGCTGACCGGACAGAATCTAAACGTGGTCACGAGCATCGATATTGGCGGCGTGATTGTGAGCGGTTTCCGTGCGTCCAATGACGGTACTACCATCGAATTCATCGTGCCTGAAAGCACCGATACATCGAGCAACGACTTCAAGGACGTTTCGATTGTTGTATCCAATCCCGGCCAGGAAGTGGTTTCCACATTTAACAGCTTCCGCTACAACCGCTTTGTGCAGGAGAATTCGGTAACAACAACTGCGTACTTCTTTGATGGCGATACGGGTATTGCCAGTGTGGAAGTTGCCTTGGGCAACAACGAGTTTGCTTCGTTGGATGTGCCCGGTGTGGCCAACGGCAGCCGGACGTACGGAATCGTTCGCACAGCAGCCGCAGCCACGCCGAGTGCTATTGGCACCGATGCCATTGACAGCACGTTGGCGAATGAGGGTGCAAGTGCAGGCTCCATTCTTGAAGGGGATGTGCAAGACTTCAGCCTCTACTTTTA
Organism: Candidatus Hydrogenedentota bacterium; assembly: GCA_024280935.1. Taxonomy (GTDB): domain Bacteria; phylum Hydrogenedentota; class Hydrogenedentia; order Hydrogenedentales; family JAEUWI01; genus JAEUWI01. The sequence goes on along the minus strand of JAJRPE010000160.1, from coordinate 13,915 downwards.
TCAGCCCATTGACTTCAATGAAGCAAAGCAAAATACGCCTTCTATGGGTATGCCGACCTCGGGTGAAGCCAGTGGCGGTGTTTTTGCCGCCGGCGGCCTTTCCCGCTACCTGTTGGATGAGAGTGGCCAGCCGGTCCTTGATTCTGTCACGGGCGAGCCGGTCGAGAATGCACCCATTCGCTTGTCTTTCCTGACGGACGATGCCACCCTGACAGCGGGCCTCGTTCGCTCGGGTCTGACGTGGTTTGGGTCGGAAAGCACCTTCGATTACGCGACGGGCGCGCTGACCGTGCCTGTGAATGCGATGGTGGCTTATCAGTCGAGTCTGCTTAATAGCGAGGTTAACCCCAGTCTGACGGCGAGTGTCGCGGATGATGCGGCTATCGATGCCGTGGATGAGGCCCGGCTTTACAGCATGAACGGATTCTCGCTACGTCGTGGTGCTGGTATCCCGGATGCGCTTGTGGACATTATCCTTGATGCCAATGCCGATATCTCCTTTAACGGAGACACGGCGGGTGGTACGGAGGTTACTGTGGTGTCACCAGAGGGTGGCCTGGCTTGGGTTGACCACGTGACGTTAACGGCACAGGGTGATACCAAGCAAAGCGTTCTCACGGTCGGTTCCGATGCGTTCGTCACGGTTCCGGGAGCCGATGGAGACACCTTCACCTTCCGCACGCCCGGCGCGTCTGCGGTCGGCATGGTGGATGTGACCATCTTCCTGGCTTCCGATCCGCAGAATTCGGCGATCGTTTTGCCGAACTTCTTTGAGTACACAGCGACCGGCGCGCCAGACAATCTATTCCTGGTCCTTATTTCGCTGATATTGGCCTTCTTTGGCCTCGCTTCGGGTGGCTCCGGTGGCGGCGGCGGCGGCCCGTGCTTCATTGCCACGGCCGCCTACGGCACGCCGATGGCCGGGGACATTGACGTACTGCGCGAGGTGCGTGATACGTATCTGTTGGACAGTGCCCTTGGCACCGCGTTCGTTGACACGTATTACACATTGAGTCCCGCCGTGGCGGATGTGGTTGCCCAGAGTCCTGTGCTGGCCGCGTTGGTCCGGGTGGTGCTCGTGCCCGTCATCCTGTTTGGACAGTTCGCGTTGAGTTCACCAGGACTATTCGCCTTCGCGCTTCTTTCAGCGACGATGCTTTATGTCCGTCGGCGCAAGCAGCGATTGGCCAGAAATTAGATTCCCAATTCAGTCTGAATGCTGAAGCGGCGGCTCCTGAATATGGAGCCGCCGCTTTTTATTGGTGGTGGGGTGGACCGGGGGGTGCGGTTGGGGTTGGTCAAGCAGCAATCCGTGACGGACGTGCTCGCTTCACGTCAGCGCACGAACCCGTCAGGACTCGTTGATACTCGCCTTTTGGGGATTGCGTGCGGCACGACTGCTATTCGTAGGCGTCCTTTTAATCACCCCGCGTTCAGTCCAACGGGGTTTCTAAGTCGGCAAGCGACTGAAAAACAGGTCGTTTACGACACGGACACCTTATAGTCACAAAAAGACCCGGCGGGTGCCACGGGTAGGCCCGGTAGGGTTTACCCGTGCAGAATCGCGGCCCCTGAATCAGAGCTGTCTTCCTCACCCGCAGGGACTACACGGGTAAGCCCTGCGAGGCCTACCCGTGGCACCCAAGGTGGTTCTTCACAAGAAAAGCGCCAAGCCCAATTCCACCGGGATCAGGAAGCCTGAGACTGTGTCAACACCCGCCCGTTGGCCCAATGGGGCGTATAAGTCCCACAAGCCTCATACGCTCCAGGTCATGTTGCAATGATCGTCCTCGCCAGATGTGTTCCCTCGGGCAGCAATGAAGCGGGTGCCCAGTGCCGCCTAGTCCGCTGGCGGCTTATAGCTAACGCCCACGCCCTCGAAGGCTTTCAAAATGCCTTCCTTGTCCACGGCCTTGGAATAGGCTTCGGCGGGTTCGACGACTTCCTCCTTGACGAAGCGGGCCAACTCCTCGTTGAGGAGGGTCATGCCTTCCTTCTTTGCTGTCTGCATGATGCTCATGATCTGGGCCGTCTTACCTTCGCGGATGAGCATGGCCACGGCCGCGCTCACGACGAGGACTTCGAGGGCGGCGACCCGGCCGCCTCCCTTCTTCTTGATGAGATTCTGGGCCACGACACCTTTGAGGGCCCCAGAGAGCATGGTACGAATCTGAGACTGCTGTCCCGAAGGGAATTGGTCAATCAGCCGGTCGACCGTTGAAATGGCCGTTGTCGTGTGGAGGGTTCCGAATACGAGGTGGCCTGTCTCTGCCGTTTCAATGGCAATGTGGGTAGTTTCCAAGTCGCGCATTTCGCCCACCAGCACAATATCGGGATCCTCGCGGAGTGCGGCCCGAAGCGCATTCTTAAAGCCCAATGTGTGGGTATGCACTTCACGCTGGTTGATGAGGCATTTGTGATTCTGATGTACGAATTCGATAGGATCTTCGATGGTGATGATATGGTCGGAGCGATTCTTGTTGATGTAATCGATCATGGCCGCAAGGGTGGTCGATTTGCCACTACCCGTGGGTCCGGTGATTAGCACCAGGCCCTTGTGGAGCTGGCAGAATTTCTTGAGCGCCAAGGGGAGGTTCAACTGCTCGAAGGTCAGGATCTCCGAAGGGATGAGGCGAAACACACCGCCCGGCCCCTTGTGATCGCGGAAAATATTGGCGCGGTAGCGTCCGGCACCCTCCAGTTCGTAGGCGAAGTCGGTGTCGTGGGTATCCTTAAACTCTTGAAGGTTTTTCTCGGGCGTGATTTCAAAGAGAAGTTCTTCCGCCCGCTCCGCCGTTATTTCGTCATCGGCTTTGAGGGGCATCATGGTGCCGTCTTTTCGGAACATGGGCCTGCACCCGGTGCAGAGGTGCAAATCCGATATGCCGTGTTCGACCATCAGCTTGAAGTATTTGTCAATCTCAGCCATCGTTTATTCTCCTGGAAATTGCCCAGCATAGGACCTAGGTGGTGTGACTCTACGCAGTTTTATCAGCCTAGCACGAAGGTCCCCATAAAACAAGTCTATTGACATGAACGCATTATTATTAGTACCTCGGTCTGGGATAACCGCTACAAAGAACAAGAAATTTTTGAGATGCTTCTTGGAGCTGCTGTAAACATTGGTGGTAACGAATTTTTCAAAAGCGGTGAAGATTTTTGAATTGGTACTGGTCGCGGTCAAAACCCAACCTTTGCGTGCCAAACAGAATAAGGATCGCACGCAAAGGCGCGAAGACGCAAAGAAAAGAAATATTTCACCACGAATGGACTTAGGGCAGCCGTTGGCCGCAACCCAAACACTATCTAGCACGAAGGCACGAAGAACACGAAGAAGAAACTAAAGAACAAAAAATAGAACGTTTGGAGGATTGTCGTGTGTCGGTTTTTCTCCCGGATCAGCTCTCTTCGTGTTCTTCGTGCCTTCGTGGTGAAAAATATTGTTGAAAGTAAACCGAGTCCCATCTGGCCGAGGCGAGCATTGCCTGGCCGCAATATGGCATGATGATGCAGCATTTCAGGAATTGGTCGTTTTTTCGCGACCACGCAAAGGAGTCCATTAATTCATGCCCCCTCTTCCCCAATTCATCGATAGTGTAGAGGCTCTGGAGGAACTGCTCAGTCGGCCTACGCCCGCGTTGGTGACCATGATGGGGCGGCTGGAGGGCGATCTGATATTCCTTGGCGCTGGTGGGAAAATGGGTCCCACCATGGCTCGAATGGCACGCCGCGCCACGGAGGAGGCGGGGGTGCAGCGTCGCATTATCGCCGCGTCACGCTTCAGCACCCAGCAGCTGGAATCAGAGTTGCAGGCATGGGGTGTGGAGACGATCCGCTGCGACATGCTCGATCCCGGCCAGGTGGCGATGCTGCCGAAGGTTCCCAACGTGGTCTATATGACGGGGATGAAATTTGGATCCACGGGGCAAGAGGCCCTGACCTGGGCCATGAATACGTGGTTGCCTTCGTTGGTCTGTGAGCAGTTCTCAGAGAGCCGTATCGTGGCATTTTCCACAGGCAACGTTTATGGGCTGACGCCGCTTTCGCTGGGGGGTTCCGTGGAAACGGACCCGTTGAATCCGGTGGGCGAATACGCCATGAGCGCCATGGGCCGCGAACGCATCTTTGAGTACTTCAGCCAGGCGGATTCGATTCCCACGAGTATTCTTCGGCTCAACTACGCGACCGAAATGCGCTACGGCGTGCTGGTTGATGTGGCCCGCCAGGTTTATGAAGGGCAACCCGTCAACGTGTCCATGGGCAGTCTGAACGCCATCTGGCAGGGCGATGCCAATGCCATGTCGCTCCTGGCCCTGGAGCAGGCGCGGACCCCGGCCTGGACCATCAACATTGCCGGACCCGAGCAGATCAGCGTGCGGCGCGCGGCGGAGACCTTCGGGCGTCTCATGAAGAAAGATGTCGTGTATGAAGGCGAGGAGGCACCCGATGCCTTGCTCAGCAATGGGCAGAAAGGGCACGCGCTTTGGGGATACCCGAGCGTATGTCTCGACCAGATGTTGTGCTGGATTGCCGAGTGGGTGGCTGGAGGTGGTGCGAGTCTCAACAAACCCACCCACTTTGAAAACCGGGCCGGAAACTTTTAGCGTGGGCGAACACTCAATGTCGAATCAGATTCCCGAGAATATCCTTGAACGCCTCCAGCATGGTATCGCCATCCCGGCTCAGCCGCTGGCTTTGACTGCCGAGCGGAAACTCGACGAACGGCGGCAGCGTGCTTTGAGCCGCTACTACATCGCGGCTGGGGTGGGCGGTATTGCGGTGGGCGTGCATACGACCCAGTTTGCCATTCGCAAGCCTGAGATTGGTCTGTTTCGTCCCGTGCTGGAGATCGCAGCGGAAGAAATGGAGCGGGCGGATGCCGCTGGCGGGGAACCGTTGGTGCGCATCGGCGGTATTTGTGGCGGCACAAAGCAGGCCGTGGCGGAAGCAGCATTGCTCCGCGAATTGGGTTATCACGCGGGACTGTTGAGCCTGGCCGCGCTGCCTGATGCCGATGTGGATAGCCTTATTGCGCACTGCGAGGCGGTGGGCGAAGTGCTTCCCCTGATTGGCTTCTACTTGCAGCCTTCGGTCGGCGGGCGGGTGCTTCCGTATGCGTTCTGGCGGCGCTTTGCGGAAATTGAGGCGGTGATTGCCATCAAGATGGCACCCTTCAACCGCTACCAGACCCTTGATGTGCTTCGTGCGGTCGTGGATTCTGGACGGGATGACATCGCGCTCTACACGGGCAACGATGACAATATTGTGGCGGATCTCGTAACGGCGTATCTGCTGGAACGGGATGGCGAGATCATCGAGCGGCGCATCGTGGGCGGCTTACTGGGACACTGGTCCGTTTGGACGCGAACGGCGGTGGCGCTGCTGGAGCGCTGTCGCCGAGAAGTCGCCCAAGGCCGCAGAATTTCGAGTGACCTCCTGAGCGACGGCATCGCGGTAACGGATACGAACGCGGCGTTCTTCGACGCGGCCACCGGTTTTGCGGGGTGCATTGCCGGGCTGCACGAGGTGTTGCGCCGACAGGGCTTATTGGAGGGCTTGTGGTGCCTTGATCCCAAGGAGGGACTGAGCGCAGGGCAGATGGAAGAAATTGACCGGGTGTACGCACAATACCCGGCGTTGAACGATGATGAATTTGTTGCCTCGAATCGAGACGACTGGTTGCGCGGATAATAGGAGAGCGTCATGAGTGAGCAAGTACGTTGGTATCACCGGGTAGGCCCGGGACTGGTCACCGCAGCGGTGGTCTTGGGTCCAGGCAGTATCGTTACGTCGAGCAAGGCGGGCGCCCACTCGGGCTACGGCCTCGTGTGGATGCTTGCGGCGTCGTGTCTGTTTATGGCGACCTTTACCTCCATGGGCGCCCGTATCGGCTGCGTCTTGGAGGAGTCTTTCATTCAATACATCAAGAAGGCGTGGGGCCGTCCTCTTGCGGTGATTACGGGACTCTCGGCGTTTTTTGTGGCGGCTGGTTTTCAATTCGGAAATAATCTGGGTGTTGCCTATGCCATGGAGGGGGTAGTTCCGGGTATTCCGGTGTGGTTGTGGCCTATCGGTTTTACGGCCTTTGCCCTCGCCTTCATGGTGATGGCGAAGAACGTCTACCATCTCCTTGAGCTGGTCATGCGCTTCTTTGTGGTGGTGATGTTGCTGGCCTTTATCGGAAATCTGTTTTTCACGGGCATTAATCCGGTGGGGCTGGCGACGGGACTGATTCCAGGTCGATTTGCTAGCGGTGAATTTATTATCGCCGCAGGTATGTTGGGCACGACGTTTTCCGCCGTGGCGGCCTTTTACCAGGCCTACCTCGTGCAGGCCAAGGGTTGGCAAAAAGAGAATCTGAAGAACGCGATACAAGATGCGTGGATTGGTATTGGGATCCTTGGAACCATGGGGCTCGTCATCATGATTGGCGCGGCCCAAACGCTCCACGAGAGCGGGAGCGAATTCAAGCACATCGGCCAACTGGCGAACGTGCTCAAGGAGGTGCTTGGCAGTTCCGCAGGCCTCGTATTTAGCCTGGGGCTTTGTGCAGCGGCATTTTCCTCCTTCATCGCCAATGCGCTCATCGGCGGGACGCTCCTCGCCGACGGTCTCGGCCTCGATCCGCGAATGGAGAAGACACCCACGCGAATTTGTGCGACGGCGGCCTTGCTGATTGGTTGCGGTGTGGCGCTCGCCACGATGCAGTTGGATATCGGCGGTTCCCAGAGCGTGCTCATCGCCCAGACCTCCACGATTATTGCATCGCCACTTTGTGCCATCCTGCTGCTGATTGTGGCCAACAATGCCAAGCTCATGGGCGACCTGAAGAACAAGGTCATGAGCAACGTGATTGGCGGCATTGGACTGCTCATCCTGCTGGGATTGGCAGTTCGCACCTTGGGCATCGTTTGGGGGAAGATGTTTGGGGCGTAGGACAGATACGTGATTTAGGCGATTTTTGATGAATGCCGACGAAGTATGGACTACCACAAGGGTGCCACCCTCACACGCAGTCGGTTCCCGGCTAAGTTTGCGGGTGCGGGTTCAAGAACGCCTTGATTTCATCAAGCGGTCCAAGAACGGGTGTAGACAATCGCATATGGCATTTCTCGTTGCGTGGCGATTTCACCGATGATCTACACCCGTGTGGCGCATTTCATGGTGGGAGTGTAATGGCGTAACGCCGCGCCGGGACTGACGCACCCAGAGTTTCGTCGTGAAGTTTGGACTACGTTGATTTTCCAGGTGTCGCTGGCCTGTGAAGATGGCTTTGTCGGGTGTGGCTATCCCGCAGTTTGCGAAGACAGCTGGGTGTTATGCTCGACGACGACAGGACAGCCACGGCCATTCAGGCCCATGTCGTTGATTCCGTTTTCTTGCATCAGAGGCAGAGGAATCAGCCCTCCGTGACGGTGACTTGGCCGCGTCAGTCCCTGATGCGCGTCTTTTCTTACGCCGTCTCCAGATTGTCTCCGAGCTTCACGCGCGACTCCGTTGCGGCGTTGATGGCACCGCCGCTGCCCTTGCTCAGGGTGCAATTTCCTATCTGGTTCGCCATGCCCTTCCCGATCCACTGAATGGCATGGGGCATTTTCTGCTCCTCCCGCGAATCGAGGATCGAGCAGCCCTGGATGTTGACCAGGTCGCAGGTGTCCACGTGGATTCCCGGCAGGCCGGGGTCGAGGATTTGGCAGGCGCTGATGGTCATGCGTTTGGAGTCTTTCAGCTCTACGAGGCCTTTGCGTTCGATGACGGCGGGGGTGTTTACCGTGTGTTCGCCCGCGTAGGCATCGTGGATGGTAGAGCCGGTCAGGGTGCAGTCGGTGCAGCCGTCGAAGGTGATGCCGGTGGCGAGTTGCTTGGGGAGGTAGCCGTAGTTGTGGTCGAAGGTGTTGCCGGAGACCACGATGTTGCGGCATTTCGTGGCGCGGAGATTCCGCTGGTGTCCGCTGTATACGATGTTGCCGCTGATGGTGATGCCCCGGGCGGAGTAGAGGTCGATGTTGGTTTCCTGGCTGCCAATCATGTTGCCGGTGATGGAGAACAAGCCGGTCTTGTGGTTCTCTTCCGCATTGCCGAGGAAGCGGATGTTCGCGCCGCCGGGGGCGTAGCGTGACTGGATGGTGTTGCTGACGATGGTACCCTCGCGGATGGTCGCCTTGACGTCGGTGGTCTCGATCCATATTTCCGCGCTGGCGGGCGCGCCGGTCTTCACGTGGCGGTCGTAGTTGTATTCGATGTCGTTGCCGGTGATCTGGACGTTACGGATTTCGCCGTTGAGGATCTTTATGCCTGACAGCTTGTTGTAGCTGATGTGACTGCTGGCGATGATGATTTGGTGGGTGTTGATGTGGTCGAAGAAGATGCCCACGCCGCTGTTGTCGTAAATGTGGCAATGGCTGATGAGAACGTTGCGCGCCCGCTGGGTAAAGTGGATGCCATGGCGGAGTTTTCGCAGCAGGACGCCCTCGAAGGTAGCCATGGCCGTCTGATAGCAGTGAATGCCGTCTGCTTCGGGGTGATGCCCTTCGATTTCCAGGCCTTGGATGAGGGGCATGCGTTCCTGGTTCCACACTTGCGGAACGAAGCTCTCTGGATCTGCCGTGCCCGCGTGATTGCCGCGAAAGTCGAAGGCGGGTCCGGGTCCGTCCATGATGACCTTGGCGGTGCCCGCGCTGCCGGAGATGCTCGTGTAGCCCGCTGCCGCCATGTCGATCACGATGGGCCGGGTGATGCGATAATTACCGGGTTCAAAGTGGAGTTGGTTGATGCTGTGGTCAATGGCGTGTTGAATGGCCGCCGTGTCGTCGGCGATGCCATCGCCAACCGCGCCAAAATCGCGTACACTTCGCATGGGTATAATCTCCGCAATTATTCAGGGACCACTGCATTAGGGTGTCACCCTAACACGCAGCCGGTTTCCGGCTAAGTTTGCGGGTGCGGGTTTGCATGATGTTTGCCAGACGACCTGCACCCGTAAACTCCCCCGCTTCGCTCCTCCGTGTACGGGTGGCACCCTTGCAGTTCATTTTATAGCAACAAGGCGACATCAAGAACAAGAGCGTTTGTGCTCTGAATGCTCCACAAAGCTCCTTACTGCCGACCGTCGTTATCCGGTCCAATTCCGATTGCGCGCCCAGATGAGCATGGAGGCGGCTCCGTCGAAGTGGGTGAAGGGCTGCTTGAGGGAGGTCTGCTGGTAGTTGTGGGATTTGCCGACCTGCACCTCGAAGTCCGCCGCTTCGAGAATGCTCAATATCTTCGCAAGTCGGTCGGAACCCAGCCCTGCGCCCTGGTGGAATTCGCAGAAGAGATGTTGGACCTTGTTCAGTTTATGGGCCGCTTCCGCGAGTACTTCGGCCTCGGGACCTTCAATGTCGAGCTTGAGAAAGTGGGTTGGTTCATCGAGATAGTCGCTGAGGGGGACACATTCCACGGTGATTTGGTGAACGTCATCCCCCATGGGGCCTCGTCTAGCATGGAGCGAACCCGCCATGGTCCAGGAGTCAGAGACGTGAAATTGGGCATCACCGCCACGCTCGGCCAAGGCATAGGGAAGAATTTCGACATCGCTGTAGCCATTTCGCGCGATATTCTCGTTGGCGATTTCTCGCAGGGAGGGCAGGGGTTCAAAGCCGATAATTCGCGCTTTCGGGTAGAGCGTCTTGAAGTAGTAGATTGCCATGCCCATGTGGGTGCCGCCATCAATGATTCGGGGGGCATCGGTGTCGCATGAGAAGAAGTAGTCTTCGTACAAGAGTATTTCATGGAGCAGTGTCCAGAGGGAATGGCGACAGGGAAAACGAAGGCTTCCGTGGGCCAGGTGAACGACATTCTCCTCGGTGATGACATCCAGGATTCGTCCCCGGACATGGGAAGGTTCCTGTATACGTTGAAGCGCGTCCAGAAAGCGTTCCTCTGTTTGGGCATCTCTTTCGGGGAGGAGGGTTTTCAAGGTGTTCCATGTTTCGCTAAGGGCGATACATGCCTTCCATCGCACGGAGTTACGGAGGGTATCAAGAAAGGGGGCGGATTGGAGGGCGGTTTCGGGAAAATCGATTGTTGGGAGTTTTCCTTCCAGCACCGTGATCAGGTCATCAATGTCAAGAAAGGCGATGAGACGCTCCTTCTCCGCATCGAACAGGGAGCGTAAGTCCTTGTCATCCCTGACGCGGCACAGATCGCACAGCACGCGGGCATTATCGGCGAAGAGCAAGTCGGCAAGAGGCTCCCCCTGGCGGGCAATAGCCAGCATGCGGAAGATCTCATCAGGTCCGTCGAGCACAGCGGCTTTGAGGGCTTCGTAACCGCGCAGCGACAGCAGTTCGCGCAGCACATGGTAATCGTCGGCAAAGAGCACATCGGAAAGCGGTGCGCCCTGACGGGCGGTGGCAAGCACTCGGAAGGCTTCGCCCGGCCCGTCGAGCACAACGGCCTTGAGGGTCTCATGGCTGTGCTCCGAAAGGAAGGTGCGTAACAAGCGGTAGTCATTGCCAAATAAGACGTTTTTCAGCGGCGTGCCATCGTTGGCTATCGCCATTTTCCTGAATAAGGCGAAGTCGTCGGAAAAAAGCAGGGCCTTCAAGTCGTCTGTCTGGGCCAAGGGCAGAAAGTGCTTCAGCAAGCGCCGTTCATTCGCCAGCAGTACCGCCGAGAGCATTGGCGTGGCCTCGTCGAGGGTGAGCAGCCGCTCCACGAAGGCCGCCCCATCGGCATCCAGGATAGTCCGCAGCAGCTCGGCATCCGCCTGCTTCAGGATGGCGTTTAATCCGGCGGCCCTGTTTTCTGCCGAGACATCGCGCAACAAGGCGAAATTGTTGGTCGCCAGTAGTCTGCGCAACTCACATTGGTCTTGCCCGAGCAGGGCATCCTGAAGATCCTGTTCGGCCTTTTTTCCCCACAAGGATTCGCGTATCGGCGCACCATCGTTCTTAATCAGATAGTCGCGGAGGACATGGTCGGCGCCGGGCAGCCGCATCACCAGCCGAAACAGCAGTGTGGTCAGGCGCTTCATAGGGAAGCTCCCGGCATTACTGGACACGAAATAGATAGGCCGCTTTCATCCAAAAGAACCGGCAAGGGTGCCACCCTCACGCGGAGGAGCGAAGCGGGGGAGCTTGCGGGTGTAATCCACCAGGATAGACTTGATACCCAAAAAAGGACTGCATGGGTTGTCGGAATGCGTTTCCAGGCCCAACAATGACGCAATGAGTTTTTGCGGAACCGCACCCGCAAACTTAGCCGGAAACCGGCTGCGTGTGCGGGTGGCACCCTTAACGCTTCCTTTGCGGACTCTGAACACACTACCCCTGACCCTCCGAGGAGGGGAGCCTTTCGGACTTCGTGAACGCTTATCTTTTTCCCTCTCATGGGACGGTCCCGGTCATTCCAACACGTCGAATTCATGGGTCATGTATACGACACCCGCCGCAACCTTGCCGCCGCTCGTTACGCAGAAGCGCTTGACAATATCGCGCCATAAGTAGCCCTGTCCTTCGGATATGGGAGCCATGATGACATAGTTGCCTGGGGCGAAATCAAGGCTTGGGATATGGATGCGGCAGCGCACCCGGCCTTCGTGAATATGGGCAATCTTCTCTTCGTAGAGTGTGGTTACGATGCCGACGAGGAGGCCATCATCCCGAAAAAAATTCAAGGTGGTGCTCAAGCCCTCCACCCGCCGCCGCAGGGTAAACTCAAAGGCAATCTCCAGCGTGCTGTGAACGGGCAGGATGTCGATCTCGGCGCTATCAACATAGAGTCGGCAAATAATGCTGTCCACATGGGTGAGTTCTGACACGACCGGGCCATAGAGCTGTTCCTGTTTTGGTGGCGTGGGCGGCACGGCAACCGTTGGTTCTTTTCGGGGTGGAGGCGATGGTGGCGCGTCTGGCGTGCTGGCGAGAAATTTCGCGCCCTGGGACTTTTCGAGGAAGTCCAGGTATTTTTGCACGGTGGGCGTGGAATCACCCTCGGCCATGACCTTGCCCCGGTGAATCCAGATGGCTCGCTCGCAGAGTTTGATAGCCATGTTGTGGCTGTGGGAGACAAAGACGATGGTAACGCCGTCCTTCTTCAACTGCTCCATGCGCAGGAAGCACTTGTTTTGAAAGGCGAAGTCTCCGACGGCAAGGACTTCGTCGATGAGGAGAATGTCTGGTTTGAGATGGACTGCGATGGCAAATCCGAGCCGGGCTTTCATGCCGGAGCTGTAGGTTTCCACGGGACTTTCGATGGCTTCTTCCAGCTCTGCGAAGTCCACTACGGCGTCCACAATGCCCCGAATTTCCCGACCCTGTAGCCCGGAGAGGGAGGCTGCGTTGTAGATATTTTCCATACCCGTCAGGGCCATGTTGAAGCCCGTGCCCAGATTGATCAGGGCCTGGACACGCCCGCGCATTTCGATGCGGCCCCGGTCGGGTTTTATGAGGCCATTCATCATTTTCAAGAGGGTGCTCTTGCCCGCGCCATTCCGGCCAATCAGCGCGAGTGATTCGCCGGGAAGCATGGAAAAGGAGGTGTCTTCCAAGGCCCAGAATTCGTCTTTACGAAGCTCTTTAACCTCGGGACGCGCGAAGACTTCCCGCAGCAGGTCAGTGAAGCCATACCCTCGGTGGGATTGGGCCTTGCGCGAGTAGCGTTTGGCCACACCTTCCACACGGATGACGGGTTCCATCAGGCACGCTCCGACAAAACGGGAACGGCGAGGTGAAAGAGGAAGGTTCCGATGCAAAATATAACGGTGAAAACACCAATCCAGAACAAAAGGACACCGGGGTAGTAGAAGCCCTGGTGGGTCGCCACATCCCGGAGATTGACGATAAAAACGGCTACTGGATTGATGAGCAACACTTTGGCGCTGGTGATGTTGAAAAACACCGGGGTGGCAAAACGCAGGGGCACAATAATGAGCGATGTAATACGATCTACATCGCTGTAGATGGCGTTGAAGGGGGCGAGGAGTATGCCGATAGCCATGCCCGAGAGGATGAGCAGCGGGTATAGAAGTAAGAACAGGCTGAAATCCATGAGGAGTCCTGCGGTGCCGGATTCTGTGGAACCCACCATGAAGAGGGTGAGTCCGAGCATGACGAGGATGCGAAAGCTGCTGTTGAAGAGGACGCGAAAAAAGACGGAAAGGATAAGGGCCTCGGGGGCGATCTTTACGTGGGCAAGGAGATTTCGGGAGCTGCGAAAGAGACGGAGCGCCGAGAGTAGGGCTTCTGTGAAGGTCAAATAAAGGAGCATGCCGTAGGTTACGAAGAGGGCGTAGGGAATGGCCATGTCGCCTGGGTGCAGAATACCGGCTGCAACCAGGAAGTAGAATATGGCGCCAAACATGAGGGGGTCGGCAATATCCCAGAGGAGGCCCAGGCTTGTCTTGGCGTAGGCGCCCTTAATGTCTTTCAGGGCGAGGCGGTAGGCCGTATACCGTGATGTGGCAAAACCATGAAGGATTTCCCGGCCAACCAGCAGCGGATGGCGGGATTGGGATTCGGCGGCATTTATGTAGACCGGATCAGCCACAGGCAAGTTTCCAGACTTCAGGGACGGACCCGCGCTTAGACATGTTTTTTTGTGTCAGGTACGTTGTGGCGAACCAGGTGCCGTTGTTTAGTCTCGTAGCCGTGAATGCGCGGGCCAGTCCCGGCTGACTTTGGTATGTCCTCGTCTTATGTGCTTCTTCACACATTGGTCGTGCCGCACGATCTCGAGGAACGAGGGTTCGTGTGTCTGGGGTTGTATCAGCAGCCCGGCGTGCGTTCCATTGCGCGGGGTGCGCGCTGTGTCGGACAGGAATGTCCAACCTCCTTGTGCTTTGGTCGTGCCGTGCGATCCCGTGGAACGAGGGTTCGTGCGTCTGGGGTCGTATCAAGAGACCGGCGTGCGTTCCATTGCGTGGGGTGCGCTT
>JAJRPE010000159.1 GCA_024280935.1 Candidatus Hydrogenedentota bacterium | reverse complement strand
TCTGGCAACCGCCAACCACGATGGCACCACATTATTGGTGTGTGGAGATGCTCACGGGGCGGCACATGATCGGACGTGCCGCGCGATCTCGACCCAGACGCGACGCAGGCGCGCTGGGACGAGTTCGTGCGTAGGACTGGGCAAGCTGCACGAGGGGTACTATTACATCCTGCCTCCACTGGCGCACGAACTCTCCTACGGCGAGTCTTCGACCCTCGTTCCTCGGGATCGCACGGCACGCCACGGGTGACCAGCAAACCCACGAAACCCTGGATCCTCCTTGGTCTACTTCGGGAGCAACACAGGCGAGACGCCCGTGCCACCCTGCGTGACCCAACGGGCGCTTGTTGTGTAGTATGGGTGTTTCTTGCAACACCCCTTCGATGTCCATCGAATCTACGAAAGGCATGCCCCATGCTCCCACCGAAGTTGACACAGGGTAACTTGCTCATTTTAGCGCTACTCACCATCGCACCGCTCGCGTCCGCCCTGGACCTGACCAAGGCGACCATTGTCGTGCGCAACGGCAACGTTCCCTTGGTCGAGGAAACCGCCACAACCGTGCTGCTGGAAGAAGTGCAACGGCGCACCGGCCTGACGTTGCCCGTTGCCACATCATGGCCCCAATCGGGGTCGGCCATCGCGATTCTGTCGGGCGATACGACATCACACCAAGGCAAAGACCTGCCCGACGTGGAGCGTGTGCGCACGCCAGAGGGCTATACCATTGCGACATCGGGGAATACCATTTGGATTATGGGAGCCGACCCCAATGGCGCGCTTTACGGTATTGGACGGCTCCTCCGCAATCTGGACTGGTCCAAGGGGTCGTTGAAACTGATTGCGCCCTTGAATCTCACGACATCACCCGATGACTCCATTCGCGGCCACCAACTCGGCTACCGCACCACGGCCAACAGCTATGATGCGTGGACACCGGCCCTATACGACCAGTACATCCGGGAACTGGCGATTTTCGGCGTAAATGCCATCGAAAACATCCCCTTTCAGGATTCGGATAGTCCGCTTATGCCGGTCACGCGCCAAGTGATGAACCGGGCGCTCGGCGATATCTGTGAAAAATATGGTGTGGCCTATTGGGTGTGGACACCGGCCACGGTGGATCTCACCGACCCGGAAAAAAGGGCGGCCCACCTGGCGGAACATGAAGCCTTTTACAAGGAGTCCACCCACTTGGATGCCGTGTTCTTTCCCGGCGGCGATCCCGGACACAACCATCCCAAGGATGTACTGGCCTTTCTGGAAGACGTTTCCAGGCTCTTGGCGAAATATCATCCGGGGACGGAAATATGGATGTCCCTCCAGGGCTTTGAGCAAGAGCAAATTGATTATTTTTTCGACTGGATTACCGAAAACAAGCCCACGTGGTTCACCGGCGCGGTGGGCGGACCATCGAGTCCTCCCCTGCCCTATATGCGCAAGCGCCTTCCCGCACAATACCGGCTGCGCGACTATCCGGATATTACCCACACGGTACGCTCCCAGTACGCGACACAATGGATCGACCCGGCCTTCGCCTTCACCTCGGGCCGCGAGGGAAGCAACCCTGAGCCGATTTATTACAGCACCATTTTCCGGGCTTTCGCCAAAGATACGGATGGATTCATCACCTACTCCGATGGTATGCACGATGACGTAAACAAAACCGTCTGGAGCCTCTTGGGCTGGGATGTGGACTACGATGTGCGCGATGGCCTCATCGAATATTGCCGCTTTTATTTCGGTAATGATGTGGCCGAGCGCGCGGCAGATGGCATTTACGCCCTCGAAGGAAACTGGCAGGGATCGCTGGCCCGCAACGGCGGCGTGGAGGCCACCCTTGCCCTCTGGCAACAACTGGATCGCGAACACCCTGAACTCCGTGACAACTGGCGCTGGCAGTTGTGTCAGTTGAAGGCCCACTACGATGCCTATATCCGCGCCCGTCTCATCCACGAAGAAAAATTGGAAGTTGACGCCAATGCGGCTCTGGCGAAGGCCAAAGAAGTCGGCATCGACACCGCCATCGACCAAGCACTCGAAACCTTCGCCAAGGCGGGTCCCGAATCCCCGCGCCCTGATCTGCGCACGGCTATCGTTCAGCTTTGCGACAAGCTATTTGCCGCCATCGGCTATCAGACCAGCGTGCCAAAATACGGCGCGAACAACGGCCAACGTGGTGCCGTGCTCGACTATGTGGACCACCCCCTGAACAACCGCTGGTGGTACGAAGACCAACTCACGGAAATACGTTCCCTGAAAAGCGATGCAGCAAAGTTGGCGCGTCTCAAAGTGCTCTATACCTGGGAAAACCCGGGTCCAGGCAGTTTTTACGACGATATCGGCAACGTTGCCCAGTCGCCCCATGTGCTGCGTGGCGAATCTCTGAGCACCGACCCGCTCATGCGCCGCCACATGAACCCCGATTTCATGTGGTGGGACGGCGGCCTTACCCGCGTGCGCCAATCCTGGATTAGCAAGATGGACTGGCCCATGGGCCTGCGTTACGAGGGCCTCGACCCCAAAGCGACCTACGTTATCCGTACCACGGGCGTGGCCCAATGTCTCCCGCGCGTAAACGGTGAATTGATTACACCAAGCATCGACGGCAAAAAGGTGGGTGAAATCAAAGAGTTCCCCGTACCAAAGAAGCTGTACAAAGACGGCCTGATCATTCTCACTTTTGATGTGCCCTACGAACCCGGTATCGGCTGGCGCCAGATGTCGCGGCTAAGCGAGGTGTGGTTGATTAAGCAGTAGCTGTAGGTGTTCACGGCAAAGGGGGTTGGGCATTCCTGCCTGACACAAAGGGTGCGTTGGGTATAGAGTCCGCTATCGGAACGCGTAGCCGCCTTGGACTTGAACGACAAAACGCTATACACTGCCTTGAAAAATCAACGTATCACCACGAACACCACGGGCGTTTTCGAAACCCGCTATGCGCGTTATGTCGGGCAGGAATGCCCAACCCCCTACTCCCAGGGTAGTGTCTGCCAGATTCCGAGTTTGCCATCGTAGCCTGCGGTGACAAGTGTTCGGCCATCGGGACTGAAGTCCAAACTATGCCCACCTTGCGGGAGAGATAAGAGGAGCGCTCCCGTCTCTACGTTCCAAATCATGGTGGAGGTACTGCCACAACTGGCTATTCGGGTTCCGTCGGGCGTAATCGCCACCGCGTTTGCACGGGTGTGGAGCCCCTCGAAACGGCGTATGACCTCGCCTGTCGCCATATCTCGAAGTTGCACCAGGGTATCCTGGTGTGAGGAGGCCAGCCACTTCCCGTTGGGATGAAAGGCAACGCCATTAACCCAGTCGTTGTCGCTCGCCATGACACGCAACGCCTTTCCTGTCTCAGCATCCCATAGCCGCACCGTCGTATCCCGGCTCCCTGTGGCGATGATGCGTCCATCGAAACTGAAACGGACCGTATCAATCTCTCGTTCGTGCCCCACCATGGTGTGAATAAGCACGCCGGTCTTAGCATCCAGCAATACCGCTTCGGTATAGCGTTCGGCACGCCAGCCCGCAGCCACCATGTGCCGCCCGTCTGGACTGTAGTCCAGCGCCCGAATACCGCCCGAAAGCTCCTTTACCGCAAATTCTCGAACCAAGGCATGCGTGTCGAGATCCCAAACATGAACCCACCCGCCCCCGTCACCAACAGCGACTTGATTTTTCGCAGGATGATAGGCAATCGCTGCGCCCCAACGGCGGAGATCATCGGTCAATACGCAGGGTTTCGCCTCTTCATAATCGTTCGTTTTCCACAACAACACCCGGGTGTCTCCCCCGGTGCGCCAGTGACCCGCGACCGAAACCAGATACCTTCCATCGTCGCTGAACCGCACCGCATTCAGCTCTGCGGTATGACTCACAAGATAGGTTACCCCCGCAGTGCCACGAATGTTCCAGATAGTACCGGGACTGTAGTCACCCAGCGTCAGAAGCTTTGAGCCATCTGGGAAAAATTCGATACGGAAAATATCGTTCTTGTGCCGCATCCACGTCGGCAATGCTTCCCCTGTTTCTGGATCCCACAAGCCAACCGTGCGATCACCCCCGGTGGCCAAAAGCGATCCGTCGGGCGAGAACGCGAGAGAGTACACTTTCTTCTGATGCCCGTTCCAGACATGTGTCAAGTTGCCCGTCTCCAGGTCCCACAGCTTTGCAGTCCGATCACAACCCGAGGAAGCAATCTGGGCGTGGCCCGGTCGAAAATCAAGATAAACGGTTCCCTGCACGCCCCAATGCAAATTTTTCTCATGTCCCAAGGCATCGAATCGACGCTCCCCGGACTCCCAGTCCCAGGCGTAGATCCAGCCCAATTCGTCTCCCGCCGCCACCCATTTTCCATCCGCCGACACGGCTACCGCGTTGAGTTGCCCGGAACCACCCATCAAGCGGCGCACCTCCCGTCCGGTACGCCAGTTCCATTGCGAAAGTTCCCCCCGCCCCCCGGCAGTGAGTAGATACTTCCCGTCCGGTGTGTAGGCCAGCATCATGACGCTGTTTTCAGACACTTGGAAACGGCTGAGTTGCGCCCCGGACTCCGTATCCCGAATAACAATGTCACCATCAAAGAAACAGGCGGCGAAACTTGTCCCCGACGGATGAAATACGAGATCCTTGAAGGCTCCCCGATGATCTGCGTATGTACGAACAATCTTTCCGGTTTCCGCATCCCAACGCGTAACAAGTCCCGTACCATCGGCGCTGAGCAGATACTTTCCATCGGGACTGATGGCCCCATCCTGTTGCTCGTTCTTTTGGTTGGGAAGGCGATGCCTGGTTGCGTTGGCGGCGTAGGCGAGACGGCCCCACTCCCAATTTCGATAGGTTGGTGAACAACGATCCAGCAGGGATTGGCCCTGGTCATAATTGTGATCATCGAAATTCCGCTGAGCAAGGGTAATGGTCATGGCGTAACCCTCCTCCTCCGCCGTAACACGCTCCGCCTGGGCGGCCTGTTCACTGGTCCGCAGCGCGAGGAAGGCGTACGTCACAACGCTGACCAACAAAAGCACCAGGCTTCCCGCTGTCATGACGACGGGACGGTGCTTCTTTACGATTCGCGCAATGTGCTCCCGAATGCTGTAGTCGTGGGCAGCCACTGCCGCGCCAGACTGAAAACGGAGAATTTCCCTTGCGAGTTTCTTGGCAGAATCGTAGCGATCATTTGGATTCAGGGCCATGGCCTGCTTGCAGATCGCAGCGAGAGCGACGGGAATTTCTGGACACATCGATTCGGGTGGTGCTGGCGATTCGCGCACCACATGGCGAAGCACGTCAAAACGCGATAAGGAATCGAAGGGAGGACTCCCCGTAAGGAGCTGGTAGAGCACCGCGCCGAGGGCGTAGACATCGCTTCGCTTATCAAGTGTGTCCTGTTTCCCCGAGGCCTGCTCGGGAGCCATGTAGTGCGGAGTCCCCAGGAGCTGACCATCCAATGTCAGGCCGGGTGCATCATCGATTCCGGCGGATACGGATTCATCGACAGACGCTGATTCCTTTTCCTCGCCTCCCATCTCCTTGGCGAGCCCCCAATCGATGACCAGGGTCTCGCCGAATTCACCAATCATCACATTGCTTGGCTTCAGGTCGCGATGGATAACCCCGTGGGTATGGGCGTAGGCCATCGCCTGGCAAAGGCTCACATAGTGAGGGAGGAGCGCCATGCGGTCCTCCAGGGTCTTCGCTGCATCTATCGCCTGCCGCAAGGTCTGGCCCCGCACAAGCTTCATCGTATAGTAGAGTGTGCCATCGACTCGTTCCCCGATTTCGTATACAGGAATAATAGATGGATGCTGCAAACGCCCCGTAATTTGGGCCTCTTGTAAGAAACGACCAATTATACGATGGCCTGATTTCGGCGAGTTCCCTTTTTCCCGTGCGCGGTCAATCCGGTCAGGAAGAAGCTCCTTCAGTGCGACTTCACGGCCCATGCGGTTATCCCAAACCGTCAGGATACGCCCCATGCCGCCCCGGGCGTGTTCCTTGATATATCGGTAACGCTCAATGCCTTCCAGATGAAGCAATGTGGGCTTTTTCAGTAAATCACTATAGGAACGTGTACGGGACGGGGCGGCAGACGGATCCGTCGCCGCACACTCACCGGACGCAGATAACGTCGAAGGTGGGAACCCGCTGAGCGTGGACACCCCGGACTGGAGCAGCCGCATGGAGATATCTTGTAAAAAGTCGCGTTCCAAGTCTTTCAGGAAGCCAAGTCCCACCAGTTCGTCCAAGAGCGACGTGTCGGACCCCGCTTGAGAGGATTCGCGTGCTTTGACCACGCCGGATTCGGGCACACGAAAGATTTGCATACTGAGCGCAGCCACGATGTCATCAATGTTCGAGATCAAATAAACAGACCCGCAGGATTTCCTGCATATACATTACGTAAACTCCCAATTCATCACGGGCACCAAGCATGGTACACGAGAACTATCAGGATGCCTCTTTCTGCGGTGTCACCCGCACTTCTGCCCAAATAATCTGCTGCCCTTCGGGCTGCTTCACCACAAAGTCGTTGGCCCCGTCGCGAACGGACTCCAAAGAGCACGCAAACGCGATGGCCCGGATAGCGCCGGGGAATTGTCCGGGATTCTCCATGTCTTTTCCCGCACCACATGGCTTCCCATTTATGGTTGCGGCGTAGAGCGCTTCAGCCACGCCATCTTGCTTCGCCAGACCGACGATAAAGGCCACCGTGCCCGCTGTTGGTTTCGCGCCGATGTTCAGGGTGAACGTAGCCGCCACGCCTTTTACGGGCAGCACGACTCCGTTGGGAAAACCCGATGGCACCGTATCGCGGTAGGTCTGGATATGGCGACGGGGCGCCTGGCTGACAACATCCAGCCCCAGGCCCTTCTCGATGATCACACGGTAGTCGCTCTTGGTCACAGGCCGGGTCTGGGAATCCATATAATTGAACAGATAAATCTGGTCGGCGCCACGGTGCCAGGCACTGGCGGCAAAACCCCGAGTCGCGGGGAGGTCGTTGGAAATCGGCGCACCGCCGGGATAGGCACGTGAGTTGTGTTCGATGCCCGGCGCCAGCACAATGGTGTCCGCCGCCGCCCCAAGCCGTTCGCGCCATAATTCCACGGGGATATCGAAGTCCGTCGTGGTCCAGAAAGGACAGGGCACCAGCAAGTCCACCAAGCCTTCCTTTACCCAGCGAACCCCATCCATGCCAAGCCCCTTGGCGGCATCCGGGTGAGCGGGCACACGGACCCCGAGTTTAATTTCGTGACCACGTTTTTTCCCCCATTCCTTTGTAAGTTGCCGCACATCCCGCATGAACTGGGTCAACAGCTCCGCCCCCGCAGCCTCTTCGCCCGCCTTGAAGTGCCAGCCGAAACGCATCCAGTCCAATTCAAGGCCATCGGGGTCATAGCGCTCCAGCAGCTCCTTCACGAAGGCCATGTTGTATTCGCGGACAGCCTTGTGGCCATAGTCCAGCGCACGGACCATATAACCACCGCTTGTATCGTTTGGGACGCGCCAGTATTCCGGGTGTTCCACCCAGAAGCTGCTGTGCATATAGCTTTTGGTGTCGGGAACATTATGAAGGTCATTCATGCGCATGGAGAGCCACGGGGAGACACCCTTTTCCCGACTTCGTGCAATCCAGACCGCATACGGATCAAGGCCCCGCTCATAAAGCAACCGGGCGTTGTCCATCCATTTACGTCCCGTGCCCGGTGGCGGCATTTCCTGGTCGCCCAACTCCCAGATGGCCTCGCGGGTCTTGCTCTTGAAACTCGCCTTCATGGAGTTGGTGCTCAGGAAGAGATGGCTCACCCTGCTGTCCGCGTACTGATCCACGAAGGCATGAAGGCCTTCCAGGGTCATTTCCTCGGCACTGCGTGAGGTGTAAAAGTGGCTGTTGTCCTCGTTGAGGATAAGGCCCGGTGCTGCGGCGCTGACGGAAAAGACTGCGGAAAAACACGCGATGGCAAGAATAAAGTGCTTCATGAAATAAGCTCCGTGCTAAGCATTTACGACCTGTGGCCCTTAAAGAACAGCTGGTGGGTGGTGGAGTGTTATCCCAAGAGCCTACGTGATTTCACTGGAGAATGCAACGGTTCCTGACGTAGGATCCCCCCATGAACATCCTCTTCTTCGGCAACGCCTCCAACCGCATCGCGGCCATACGCTATCGCATCGGCACCTTCGCGCATATGCTCAAAGAGGAAGGCCACGTCTGCACCATTTGTCTGCCTCTGTCGATGGAGGAAGAAGAGCGCTACTTTGGCGAAGCGTCCGCTCTGGAAAAATTGTGGCTGCTCTTCAAGGTAGCGTTGCGCCGCATCGCCCAGTTGCGCCACGTTCCCCGTGCGGATGTGATCTACTTTCGCGGGCGACTTTTTCCCTATGGTCCACCTGTCCTGGAGCGCCTCATTTGTTTCCTGAATCCACGCACCGTCTTCGATATCGACGATGCCATCTGGGAACCGCCCGCCCATGTGGATAGCATTTTTCTGCGCTTGGTGGATTACGGATGGACCCGTAAGATGGCCCGATGCTGTCGCGGTGCTGTGGTGGGCAACGAAACGCTGGCGGCATACGTCCGCCCCATCAATCCCAACGTGACGCTTATCCCCACCTGCATTGATATGGAGCGTCACGAGGAAAAAACCTGTGAAACGCAAGATCATGTAATCCTCGGCTGGACGGGTCTCAAAGACAACCTCGGCTACCTGGAACCCATCGAAGCAGTCTTGCAGGACCTGGCCCGCGAGCACGGCGTTGTCCTCCACATCGCAACGGGCAAGCCGCCCTATACCCTCAATGGTGTCACCGTGGAAAACGAGTCATGGTGTCTGGAACGCGAAATAGATTATCTCCAGAAGGCAGACATCGGCCTCATGCCCCTTCATGATACGCCCCGTGCGCGGGGCAAATGCGCCTTCAAGGCCCTCCAATATATGGCGGTGGGCACGCCGGTTGTGCTCTCTCCCGTGGGAATGAACGCGGAAGTTGTGACGGATGGGGTGGATGGCTTTCACGCGACCACGCCCGAAGAGTGGCACGACAAACTTACGCGACTTATCGTTGACAGGGAACTGCGTGAAAAAATGGGTCGTGCTGCCCGAGAAACCGTGCAAACACGCTATAGCCACGAAGTATATTATCCGGTGTTGAAGAAGGCACTGATAAAGGTTTACAAACGCGAATGACACGATGGAAAACACGCTCCGGGTGCCACGGACAAGCCCCGTGGGGCTTGCCCGTGAAAAAACATGGACATTGTCAGGAATGTTCCCTGTCTGTCGAAAACTATTTTCCGGGCACGGGCAAGGGCTATCGCCCCTTGTCCGTGGCACCCGAGGCAGTCTGTGAATACGTACAGTTTGTCCACGCGCACGAACCCTCGTTCCACGGGATCGTGCGGCACGTTCGGGACACCTGGATTTTTCCAATACCTGCGATGAGTAACTTCATGGCCCACCAGCATACCGGTCGTGCCGCACGATCCGGCACCGAAAGCGACGCAGGAGCGACGGGGACGGTTCGTGCGCCGGGGCCGACACGATTCCCCTTGGCCGTCTTGCCTATCCGACAGAAAGCAATCCCAATCATGCCCCTGCCCCCCACTAACTACCCCGACATCGCCCTGGCCCAGGAATGGCTCGGCGAACTGGATGCCTGGCTCGAAACCCATGGAACCACCGGCCCCGATCCCTTCGACATCAAGGCCCACCCCGCCATGCGGGCCTTGCAGGACAAGCCCTTCCTCCGGCGAGCAAGCACCGTGCTGTGCGACCTGGCTCCCCACCTCTCGCGACGCTTGCTCCATATCGCACCCACGGAAAACCCCAAAACCCACGCCCTCTTGGCGATAGGCCGACTGCGCCTTTTCCAGCTTACGAGTGATGCCGCCTATCGGGATGCCGCCACCGGGCACCTCCAATGGCTTCTGGATCACGCCTGCGATGGCTACAGCGGTCTCTGCTGGGGATATCCCTTTGCCGTCAAGGCACAGGGGCTGGATGTGCCGTCCAACACGCCCGTGTGTGTCGTCAGTGCCATCGCGGGCGAAGCATTTCTGCTGGCCGACGAAGTTTTTGGCGCAACTGAAGGTGGTGACACAGAAGTCCCCACGCCACCGTCATTCCCGCGAACGCGGGAATCCAGAACGCGACAGGAACCGCCCAAGGCAATGCTGGATCCCCGCGTTCGCGGG
>JAJRPE010000158.1 GCA_024280935.1 Candidatus Hydrogenedentota bacterium | reverse complement strand
CGGAAAACTCGACCGCCAGCACCAGAACGCCGCACCCGTCAAAAACATATACCTCTACCCCCTACACAAACACTTCCGACAAACCCTTCAAGCACAAGGCTAGCCTCTGATGCCCGTGTGGGTTAAACGAATGCTTACAACCAAGCCTACACAACCGTCGCCGTAAGTTCCATCATATTAACAACTACGAATTTATGCGCGGCACAGGAAATCCAGAACGCAACATATTCACCTTTTGTCACCACTGGATCCCCGCGTTCGCGAAGATGACGGCCTTGAATTGTGAGCGAAGTTTAAGCTAATCTCTCTGGTCTCCCCTCAGAATACTCTCACAATTGATTACCTTTTCGATGAGATCGTGGGGCACGTAGGAGTATTGGTTGGAGGCTTCAAAGCCAAAGCGGGAGTCTTGCTGGGCAACGGCGTAGAGACTGCGGGCAAGCGCCATTTCTTCTTCGATGATCTTCGCCCGCTCTTTCAGTAGCTTCTGCTTCTCGTCCGGGACCTCTGTTTTGAGCAGTTGATCGCGATTCATGACAAAACGAACCTGGTTGGCGCAACTCGCGAAGTGGAGGTACACAACCTGGGCAACCCGGAAATCGGCCTCCGCTTCGGCTTTCTTGTCCGGCAAGGCGAGCGTTACGGCCTCTTTCATATGATCCAGGCCCCCGCGCCAGCCGCTCGCAATTTTCTCAAAAAGTGTCGCCAGGATTTCCGGCGGATAGTTTCGACTCCATGACTTCAAATCATCGTAGGGGATGCCCACCATGGTTGACGTAAAACCGGTCGGATTTTCATAAAACAGGTTTGCCGGGCCCAACTGCTGGGGGCCCTGATAGAGAATCGACCCGTAGGGAAAATTTTCGAAGGCATTGCTGAATGCGGCCCACGCCTTGCGCGCATGGGGTGTGGCGGCGTCACCATAGCGATCCGACGCAATTTCGTTCAGGACCGTATCGATATCCGCCTCGGGATGGAGCGAAAACTCCTGGGCCACCTTCAAGTTTGGAGACGGATAGCCCCCCAGGGACCAGCTCAGCATGGTGCCCGTAACATTCTCGTTGGTCAGGCCCTTCGCGTGGCGGGCGACGAGCTCGAGAACAGGAATGAAGGGTACGGTGGAGAGCTCCCAGGTATTGTTGAACTGCACCTTGGCCACGGTTTTCAACCCATGTTCCCGGGCCGTCTTCCACTGGGCCTTGGCACGGGGGCCGGGTCCAACCACCGAAATGGAGTATTCTCCTATCTTCCCCTTGATACCGCCGCGCTCAAAAGGCTGCGCCCATTCGCTGACCGACATAAACCAGACATCCTGGGGAAGGAGCTTAATGATTTCGGGGGAGACCTGATGCCCGTTCCACCCCCAATCCCACACGATCACCTTGGCCGATGGATTGCCGCGGTGTACCCCCTTTTCAATAACCGTGTTGATTTCTGCAATGACTTCCGCGTCGGTACGTTCCTTGCAACGAGGGCACTGATCGCGGGTAAATTTGGAGGCGCAGTTGGTCAGGTTTTCCGAGGCGGTTATCGTAAAAACACCCCCAAGATCGGGAACTTCGGTAAAGACATAGGCGAGGGAATCCTCCACCCACTGCCGCACCGTTCCATTGCTGGTACACATGGCGAAGTGATCGGCCCCCGGCACACCACGCATCTCCGGGCGATTCTCAAAGAATGACGCGGGCATGGCCCGTGGCTCGTTCATATAGAGATAGATTCCAATGCCATACCGCTTTGCCTTCTGCACCAGCGCCCGAAGGGTTTCCAGCCGCTTCTCATGGCCCTCGCCAAATTCAGGAAAGGCCGCTCCCCCCGGCGAAAGCTGCCGCAAGACGACATGCATCCAGACACCGGTCACGCCCATATCGGAAAGCTTTTCCAGCAAGCCGTCCGGGTAGGGGTCAAGACTGGAATCGATCAGGGGGTCTCCGAAAACGCCAAAGTAAGAATAGATGAACCGCAATTCATCCTTGGACGGCGTGGAGGCCGCCGTCGCGCTTTTCTCGCCCTTCGTTTCTTTGAGCTGTCGAATAAAATCGAAACGGGGCTCCGCATCTTGATTCGGAAGCTCTCCAAAATCCCGCTGAACAAGCTGCTTTATTGCTGCGGCCCGCTTTCTGACCTGGGCTGTAGGTTCCTCGTATTGGAGCGGCTCACATTTCGGTTTCAGGCTCCCCAGCTTGATGTACAGGAAATCATCCTCGCGAAGGGTAACGCCGAGCTTTTCTTCCGTCATGCCGATCAGCGTGAGCAACTGCGCGTAGGGAAGAATATGCCAGTTTCTTCGGATGATGGTGATATAGCCCTGCTTCATCATCCCCGATGGAATGACCGGATCCGCAGGGAGTCCCATGGAGGTGGCGATATCTGTAATCTTTTCCGGGGATGTATTCACAACCTCGGCAAGGCGCTGGGGAGAAACAAGATACCAGTTCCGCCAGACGAAGGCATGGAGGCGGTTGGGAAAGTGGGGCGTTTCCAGAGCCACGGGATTAGAACCGACCGGGAGCGGTTCACTCACGCCCGAAAGCGGAGAAAGGAGGAGGAGAAGCAGGGACAGAAAGAAGGAAACAGACTTTTTCATAACAACTCGAATTCTACCCTGCATAGGGTTTTGGGATGAACGTTCAGCACTTTCTCGAATGCGCCGACTCACAGGCTCGTTTGACTGTCGTGTTGGCACTACGCATAATTCCAGAAAGACATTATGCACGCCGGATTTCTATCATACCAACAATCTTATTCCTTCCGCCTATCTCAGGTCCAGTTATCCCGGAATAGATGGCGGCATCACCGAAGTGAGCGGCCACATCAACGATGGAGCAACTATGAACCTGCAAGAACTGCTCAACACCTACAAATTGGATGAGGAGTCCGTTTTCAATACTTGGTTCATCAACAACGATGAGCGTTTGAAAGCCTTTCGCTCCATACGACGTGGTGTCCAACGGGTGATACAGGACATTAAGACGCAGCAGTTTGGCAACGACTACAAAGGATCATCGCATCCGTCACCCGCTTCGCGGGCTTGGGATTCAGGTACAACATTTGGTCCTGGGGCTACGCTCGTACCTCGCTTCACCCCAGGCTTTAGTCTGTCACCCGCTACGCGGGCTATTGGAAAACACTTGGAACCCAAGAAGACGGTCTAGGTCTTACGCTTCGTCCGGGACCTTGCCCGGAAGAAGTGGCACCCAACGCAGCAACAAATATCGCCAAACTCGTGTTTTTTTGTCGATAAGAGGCTCAAAAGGGCCTAATATCACACGGAACGTCGCAAAATGTGAAACGAACGGGCCTCCAACGTCCAGTCTTTCGATGCGACTGCCGCTGGCTCATCTACCGGCACATAGGCATCGGTGGTCTCTATGTTTACCGCCTCCTGCCCGAAGTTGGCCAGGATAATATGCAAGTGGCGGTTCGCGAAGGCGGACGCGACCACGTTGTCCGGCAGCGGCTCCGGGAAGAAGTCGGAATCACCGATCTCCAGCCAAGCCCAGGTGCCCTCTTCGACCAAGGGCAAATACTGCTGGAGCAAACGGGCGTGGGTGAGGCGTATTTCCCCGTTGCTCGGTACCGCATCCCATATGCTGTAGGTATGGGGTCCATCGGGGTTGGCTCGGTAGTTTTTCCAAATCTCGCGACAGCGACGCACCCAGAAATCCGTTTCCGGCGGGTATTCGATTCCGGGAATCACAGCACGTTCCCCGGTAAAGGGCCGACCCGCACTGAGCAACGGAAACTGCATGTAAGGGATGCTGTGCAGATAGGCTTCTTCTTCGGTCGCTATCGTGGCAAATTCCCTGTCAATGCACGGAACCACATAGGGTACGTGATTCTTAACCTTCTCCCGCAGACCATCGGCATCGCTCACCCCTTCGCCGACCCAGAGGTAATCGTAGACCTTCAGGTCGCCGACTTCGGGTTGGGCTGCCCCGCTGATGTGAACCTTAACAATGCCGCCGCGACGTTTGACCTCGGCATAAATAAGGGCCAGCATATCCGCCAGCGCACCATCATAGGTGGGTGTTTCCTCGAAAGCCATCACCTCATCTTCTGTGGGTGGCTTCTTGGTGTAGACGTTGGTGACATAGCCGCAGTCAATATAGAGTCCATCCACGCCATACGTGTCGAGTACGCCCATGATTCGGGGCAATACGTAGGCCCGCCAACTTGGACTCGAAGGCGAACAACGGGCCATATTGAAATACCCCACGTGGAGGGTGTCCCCCTCCCGCGACCAGTGCGGTTGAAACTCGGGGTTGGGTATATCAAAAAAACCGGTCGATACGTAGGTGATAATCTTCATTCCCCGTTGATGGACCATCTCCACGAAGCGCTTGAATCCCTCAGGGTTAAGCGCCGTATATTTAGTACCCCCAAAAAGTCCCAGTGAATCGCTCCAGTCGTCGAAAACGTGGATAAGCTGAATGCCATGGGCCTTCAAACGGTCGAGTTCCTGTTCATCGTATTCGTCTGGATCCCAGGGTTTTCGACAGGGATATTCACCCAGGTTATAGCAGGCCTGTCCCGGCAGATAGCTCGTGACAAGGTGCTTTCGGAGGGACGAATGAATGCCCTGCTCGCATCGGGCAATATTTTGAAGTCGCTGCCGATGCTCTTCGGCGGTATAGTCGCTCAGCACGGGGGGTGTCGTGGGGAATGGCGCGGTGGCAACGGCGGCCTCTGCGGATGGCAGCGCGCTCGTCGCACCCCACGCGCCCAGCAATGACGCGCCGCCGCTGGCCGTCAGAAAATCGCGTCGTTTCATTCCTTGCTCCTTTTTCATGGGTGCGTTTCTTCCAATACGGGCTTCGCCCATAAGCAACATTTTTTACCACGGATAAGTCAGGATAGCCGTTGGGGCTATCGGCAAGATCATTCGCAAGGATTGGCTCGCCGATTTGGCCGTGCCGCGATGAATGCGCGCCTTCGCAATTTGCTTCACCTCCCCTGATTGCACCTTCCCGCTCCTGTGCACGAGCGCACGCAACAAATTGGCAAACTAATACCGACCGTGTTGCTCGACCAGCTCTCTCATCAAGGCGATGCGCTCTTCCGCAGCCCCGGGCGGGACTTGATCTCCCGCGTTGGCGATCAGTTTAGGTCCGTGTTTCTTCAACGAGAGCCATCGTAACACAGCTTTCTCGAAGACCGCCACATCGGTATCGGGTAGCCACAAATTGGGCGCGACGCCCCCAGAAAGAATAAATTCCGTGCCGGCCTCGCGGCGGCAGTCTTCGGGATCCAGATCGCCCATGGGGGTAGGCGTGACGGCATCAGCACAATCCGCGCCCAAGCCTCGGAACAGGTCCAGCGTATGCCGAAGTTTGCCATCAATATGCACGGCCACGTACTTCCCTGCGGCGTGGATGCGGCGCACGGCCTCGGTATAGAACGCCCCGGACCATTCGTTAAAAAACTGCGGCGGCTGGATGTCGCTGGAAAAATTATCTCCCATGATAATGACCTCGGCAGGCGACTGAAGCAGCAGATCAACACACTCCAGGCAATTCGCATTGATTTGTTCGACGACTTCATGCATCGTCGCGTGCCAGTCTACCGTGGCGTACACCGTCCCCTCCACGCCCAGCCAGTAGTTGAGCAGATGCCCCATCGCGCTGTATCCCGAGGGCATGTATACGACACCGTGATCGCCCGCCGCGTCAACCCACGCTCGGTAAAGATCCCAGCGGGGGGTATAGGTCCGGTTGCGCAGGGCATAGGCCAGCACGAGCAGATCCTTTTCGGTCCAGGCGCCCCACTCCACTACGCCCCAGGCGTAGCTTTGCTCCTCCCATCTGCGTTTGCGGCTGATAGTACCGAGAGGTGTTTCAAAGGTCCAGGTGATCTCACGGCCATCCGGACTCTTTTGCACCGAGGCCAGGACATCGTCCGGGTAGGAGGTGGTAAAGAAGCAGGCCAGATTCGGCATGTAAAACCCTACGCCTGCCCTCTTGTGATAGTCGATTAGCTCGCTTTCGGGTTGCTCGTATGCCTGGCTCAAATCCCACGGCATCTTCCGCTGGTGATAAAACCAGTGGGACAAATCCAGCATGTAGGGAACAACATCGGGAGTTTCGCCTCGATAGATCGCTAGGATTCTATCGCGAGGGGACATGGGCATTCTGCGTTCTCCCTGGTTCTGGGCCTGTTGACGCAACTATGGCGGGCACATGATTGAATTTTGCGACCCGCGCTGAGTCTGATGGCGAACCTCAGTAGTCTATGCCTATCCGTTCCCAAAGCGCAACACCACCCCCCTTCGGTAAAATTAGAAAATGGCTTGACAGGCACCATTGCGGTGGTACTCATAGATCATCCTGAACACTTGCAAAATTGATACCGGTGTCATCCATGCGGTACCTTAACGCCTCTTGTATCCCTCGCAGAAACATTGTGCGGAATGTTGTTTCGATGGCCTATTCCCAATCAGATCCAAAGGATGGTGCTTTATGGATGGACGTAATTTTTTGACGTGGTCGTTCCGCGTAGCGAAGCCGAAGCGTGGCTTATTTGCAACCCTCATGACCTTACTGATCATTGCCGGTATGCCAGGAACTACACGCGCCGACGAAGCCTCATTCCAGGCCGGGTCGAGCGCGATCAATATCAGCCCCGAGACCCTTCCCGTGCGGGTTAACGGAAACTTTACCGAGGGGACGGCCGATGTTATCCATGATCCGCTCCATGCCCGAGCCATCGCGCTGGATGACGGGCTATCGAAGATTGTCTTGTGCTTTGTGGACACCTGCATGATGCGGCAGGGACTTATCGACGAGGCGAAGGCTGCCGCGTCGAAGGCCACGGGACTGCCCGCAAACCGCATGGTGGTTGCTGCGACCCACACCCACAGTGCCCCTTCGGCCATGGCGTGCCTCGGAAGTCGCATTGACCCCGCCTACGCCGCGTGGCTTCCTGGAAAGATCGCCGAGGTCATCGAAGCGGCCCTGGACGATCTCCAGCCTGCGCGTATCGGTTGGGCCGCCGTGGATGACTGGCGGCACACCCACAATCGTCGTTGGATTCGGCGGGCGGACAAGTTCTTTGAGGATCCCTATGGCGAGGTTAATGTCCGGGCCTATATGCATCCGGGCTATGAGAGCGCCGATGTCATCGGGCCTTCGGGCACGGTGGATCCCAGCTTGAGCGTGCTTGCGGCGCAGACGCTCGACGGCAAACCCATCGCCTTCCTGGCCAATTATTCCAACCACTACGTCGGTGCCCCCAAGCTGTCGGCAGATTATTACGGGGCCTTTTCCCGGGATATCGCCAGGCAACTCGGCCAAGACTCCAGTGAAGGACCTTTCGTCGCCATGATGTCCCAAGGCACCAGCGGCGATCTTATGTGGATGGACTACGGGGCACCCCAGAATAAACTTGGCTTCGAGGACTATGGCAAGGAGGTCGCCGCACGGGCCATGGATGCCTACGAAGCCATTGAATGGCATGACCACGTGCCCCTCGCCATGGTCGAACGGAAAATCACGTTGAAGTATCGGGTTCCCGATACCGAACGCCTCGCCTGGGCGCAAAAGCGGGTCGCTGCGCTTAATGGTGAACTCCCGAAAGAACGGGCCGACATTTATGCCTGGGAAGCCGTGTACCTCCACGAGCGGCAAGAAGCGGAACTCAAGTTGCAGGCGATTCGTATCGGCGATCTCAGCATCGCCGCACTGCCCAACGAGGTCTATGCCGTCACGGGCCTGAAATTGAAGTTGCAGTCTCCCCTTGAGACCCATTTTAATCTCGGGCTTGCCAATGGCTCGGTGGGCTATATCCCGCCGCCAGAACAACATGAGCTTGGCGGTTACACGACCTGGCCCGCTCGGACAGCCGGTTTGGAAGTGCAGGCGGAGCCAATCATTGTCGAAACCTTGCTGGCTGCCTTGGAGGAAGTCAGCGGAAAAGCGCGGAAGCCCATTCAGGATGAAGATGGCCCCTACGCCGTCGCCATCAAAGCCATGAAGCCCATTGCCTACTGGCGGCTCAACGAAATCGAGGGACGCACCGCCCGCAGCGCCATCGCCAATGGACCCGATGCGCGGATTTCAGGCGGGGCTGCACTCTACTTGCCCGGCGTGGGCAGTGGCTCCGGCATCGGCGCGACGGAAGCACTACGGCCCTCCAACTTCTCCAGCCCCGGCCAAATCAATCGGGCCATACACTTCGTCGCCGATGGACTGCTGGAGGCCAATCTGCCGACCCGCAAGCCCCTGCCCTCGCTCAACCCGGAGGCTTCGATTGCGCTGTGGTTCTGGCTTGGCGAGACCAGCGGCGCGACTGTACGCAACGGCACGCTATGCACCCTCCCTTCGGGCGATGCCCTCGCCTATCACATGGACGAGACGGGTGCAACGACCCTTGCCCTCCTCCCAGGGGGAGACGCAAACAAAGAGCAACGTGGTCATGCCCGTTTGAGCGCGGGCCAATGGCACTTCGCCGTGTTGACCGTCGATGGCGACACGATTAAGGTGTATGTCGACGGGCAAGACGCAGCAGACGCAACGATTAAACGCTCCGTGGCCTCGGCTGCGAACACTCCCTTTCAGTTCGCAAAGGGACTCGAAGGCAAACTCGATGAAATCGCGGTCTACAACCGCGCACTCAACGCATCGGAGCGTGCATCGCTCTGGAATAGCTCCGGCATCGCGGAAGAGCAGGCGCAGGAGGCCGCCAAGCGACGGAGAGCCGAGCAGGAAGTCGCTGCGCGGGCAACGCTTCCTGAATTCCCACAGGACTTCAAAACGACCGTTGCCGCGCTGAATCCGGTTGTCCACGCCCGATTTGAAGCCCCCCAGAAGGGCCTCAACCTGGAATCGCGCACCCTGCTCGCCCCTGCCGGTTTTGCCACCATCAACTCGGGGCGAATTCTCGGCAAGGCGGAAGGTCTCGCATCGGCTTACACGGTCTCCCTGTGGTTTAAGAATACCATGGCCAACAACGCGCGACCGGTAACCGCCTATCTCTTTTCACGCGGCCCCAAGGGCGACAGCAGCGCGCCCGGCGACCACCTGGGCATTGGCGGCACACATAACACCGGTCACGCTGGCAAGCTCATCCTCTTCAACGGCAACGCGGAAAACGAAGTGGTCGCGGGAAAAACGACGATTCCGCCCCATACCTGGAACCATGTCCTCCTCATCCGCGATGGAATGCATGTAACCGCCTATCTCAATGGGGAGAGAACCCCCGAAATTGATGCAGAAATCAGCGTGACGGCGGGCGATGCCAGGGAGTTTTTCCTCGGTGCCCGCAGCGATAAGTTTGCGCCGCTCGCTGGCTACCTCACGGAGTTTGCCCTCTTTGATCGTGCGCTGACTGCGGACGAAGCGAAGGCGATACACGCCGCTTCGGGCCAACCCGTTGGCACGCCCGCCGGACTGGCTGCATTGGCCGGACCACACCTTGAATCGCCGCCCCTCAACCCGGCAGAGGCCCTCGCGTCCATTCATGTTCCCGAGGGCTTCAGTCTGGACCTCGTCGCCGTGGAACCCCAGACGCTGGATCCCGTAGCCTTCGACTGGGATACTCAGGGCCGCCTCTGGGTGGTCGAAATGGCGGACTATCCCCTCGGCATCGGCGATGACCACGCAGCGGGCGGCCGGGTTCGGTTTTTGGAGGACCGCGACAAAGACGGCACCTATGAACACAGCACCCTCTTCGCGGAGGGACTCAATTTTCCGAACGGCATCCTGACCTGGCGCGACGGTGTCATCGTGACGGCGGCACCCGACATTATTTTCCTGCGCGACACCACGGGCGATGGGGTCGCCGACGAACGCGAAGTCTTGCTGACAGGCCTGAGCGAAGGCAACCAGCAACTCCGCGCCAATGGACTCCGCTGGGGACTGGACAACTGGGTCTATGTGGCGGCGGGCGGGCACCATGGCAAATATGCGCTGGACACCAAACTCCGGTCGACGCGCGCGGGCACGGAAACGGTTGTGGGAAGCCGTGACTTCCGCTTTCGGCCCGATACGGGCATCGTGGAGCCGCAAAGTGGCCCGACCCAGTTTGGACGGAACCGCGACGACTGGGGGCATTGGTTTGGCACACAAAACATTCGGCCGCTGTGGCACTACGCCCTGCCCGACCACTACCTCAAGCGCAACCCCCACCTTGCCGCGCCCGATGGAAACGTGCAGGTGCTGGGCGAGTTGGGTCCCAAGGTCTACCCCGCGAGTGCGCTACAGAAACGCTTTCACGATTTTAAGGCGTCTGGGCGATTTACTTCGGCGTGCAGTGGCATGATCTATCGAGACAGCACCCTCTTTCCTGCCACTGAGATGAACGGGTTCTCGTGCGAGCCTTTTCACAACCTGATACAGCGGATCGCAATGCAACCCGATGGTGTAACCTTCAGCGGCACACGGATGGCCGCACCCGAAGCCCCTGATTTCTTTGCCAGCGAAGACCGCTGGTGCCGTCCGGTCATGGTGCGCACCGGTCCCGACGGTGCCTTATGGGTCGCTGACATGTACCGCTACATGATCGAGCATCCACAGTGGCTACCCGAGGAAGGCAAGGCCGAACTCCTGCCCTTTTATCGCAAGGGCGAAGACCGGGGGCGGATCTACCGGGTGCGGCGCACGGGCGATGCGCCACAGGCAGTACACAATCTGGAGCGCCTGGAGATCAGTGCACTGGTCGCTCAGTTGGAATCCACCAACGGCTGGGTGCGCGACAAGGTCCAGCAGTTGCTCTTGTGGCGGGCCGACCAGGACGCAGTGCCGCTGCTTGAGGCGATGGCGCGCGATCATTCCTTCCCCCTGGCGCGCCTCCACGCCTTGTGTACGCTCGACGGCCTCAATGCGCTCAAAGCCGAACTCGTAGTCCACGCCCTTGCGGATGAGCACCCCGGCGTGCGTGAGAATGCGCTGCGTCTGGCAGAAACCCGCGTAACACCGGCGGTCGAAAACGCCGCCCTCGCGCTGCTGACCGACCCCAGCCCGGTCGTTCGCCAACAGTTGGCCTTCACGCTGGGCGCCTTCTCCCCCACTCCCAAAGTGGGCCAGGGACTGGCCGCGTTGCTGCTGGCCAATAGCGACGACGACTTCATTGTCACGGCGGCCCTGAGCTCCGCCCTCCCCCACCAGACCCATCTCATCGACGAATTGGTCGCAAGCAATGATCCCGCCCTCCCCGAATTGCGCCAGACCCTCACGGAGATGGCCCTGGCCGCTGGCAACCTGGATTCGGTAGCGGCCCTGTTGCATCCGGCCTTCGCCACCGCCCTCGCTTCGCCCTCCCAGGAGGCCTCGAACGCCAGCGCCGAGATACTGGACTTGCTGGCGCGCCGAAAGACCTCCGTGGCAAAGATTCGCGGCAACGCAACTTCGGGCCCCCTCTTCGAATTGGAGCGTACCCTGGACCGGCTCGTGACGAGCGTGCGCGAAACCCTGGCCGACGAAGACGCCCCCTCGTCCGCGCGGATTTCCGCCGCGACCGTGCTTTCGCGCATTCCCTCCGACGAGGCAAAGGTGGTGGACTACCTCGCGAGCCGACTTGAAGCGTGGGTGCCCCCGGAAGAATTGCGCCAGACGTTGACCACCCTGTCCCACACCGCCGACGCCCGGGTGCCGGGTCTGCTTATAGACGCATGGTTTGGCTTCAGTCCCCAGGCTCGGGAGCAGGTGGCGGATGTCTTGCTTTCCCGAACCCTGTGGACCCGGCATCTCATCGACGCCATCGGCGCGGGAACTATTCCGCCCACCGACCTCGCCCCCATTCGGCGCACGCGCTTGCTGAACCTCCCCGACAAGGCGCTTCGTGCGCTGGCAACGACGTATCTTGCGGCAGGCGTCAACGTTGAACGCGCCCAGATTATTTCGGATTACGCGCCCGCCCTCGTGCTGAAGGGCGATGTGGCGCGTGGTCTCGCGAAGTACGAGGAATCCTGTGCCCCCTGCCACAAACACGGCGATTTGGGCCTCGACATTGGACCAAACTTCAGTTCCGTGGTGGCGCACCCAAAAGAGAAGCTCCTCGCCAACATTATTGACCCCAACCTCAGCATCCTGCCCGGCTACCACGCCTACAACTGTGAACTCGAAGACGGCGAACAACTTTTCGGACTCATCGCCTCGGAGAACGCTACGAGCATCACCATGAAGCTGCCCGGCGCCATCTTGCGCAAGATACTCCGCAACGACATCTATGCCCTGGAAAGCACGACTATCTCCATGATGCCCGAAGGCTGGGAAGAAACTCTCGACCACCAGGCCATGGCCGACCTCATCGCCTTTTTGAAAACACCGTCGTAGCGCGTTGGCTAACCCTTCGCCGAAAACATGAATATGGAGGGGAAACTCAGGGACTGACACGGACCTGCTCACATCGATCTGGGTAGGAAAAAGTAAATTCAGTAACCACCGACAGAGCCGGGGGTATGAGGAAGGCCCCTAAAAGGGGCCGATTCGTCAAACTCAGGTACGAAGCCAAAGCAGTTAGTCCCGTAGGGAGGACATATCGTAGCCCAGCGGTGAAGCGAGGTACGAGCGGAACCCTGGGTAGACCGATGCACAAAGGGCTGAACTCCGAAGGAGTGGCATAGAAAAAATCCAGACACATTCCCAACACCTCTATG
>JAJRPE010000157.1 GCA_024280935.1 Candidatus Hydrogenedentota bacterium | reverse complement strand
GCGAATTCGCTGTGGAGACCTATCTCGACTACCAGGGCGAACAGTTCGTCAATCGTTTTGACGCGAACACCTATCTCTACGTCACCAAGGCCATGGATTACTTCGACATCGCCTCCAAGTTTGGCACCTTGGACGATGCCATGATGAATACCACCAGCAAGATCATGGTTATTTCCTTCTCTTCGGACTGGCTCTATCCACCAAACTTTTCCGAAGACATTGTCTATGCGCTGGCGCGGCAACACAAGAACGTTACCTATTGCAATATCGAAACCGATTTTGGCCACGACGCGTTCCTATTGGAAGTCGGCGTACTCTCCAAGATTATTGGCGGCTTCCTGAGCCACGTAAAGAACCCCGATTTGGTGCGAAGCCAGTTGCTCACAGCGGACTCCGAAGCCGATGCCCCCCCCCCTTCCAAAGCGGCGAATAACATCTACGAAGGGCACCGGGTTGATTACGACATGATCGTGGATTTGGTGGAGGAAAACAGCCGGGTGCTGGACATCGGCTGTGGGGATGGCGAGTTGTTGTGTCGTCTTATCACGCAGAAAAATGTGCAGGGCATGGGCTTGGAACTTTCCCAGGGCAGCGTCGTTAGCTGCATCCGGCGAGGCATCTCCGTCGTGCAGGCGGATATTAACAGGGGACTCAAAGCCCTCCCCGATCAGAGCTTCGACTACGTCATCCTGAGCATGACCCTCCAAGTTATCAAGAAGCCCGATCTCGCCCTTCGCGAAATGCTGCGCGTGGGAAAAAAGTGTATCGTAAGTTTCCCAAACTTCGGCCATTGGCGCGTTCGCTGCATGACCTTCTTCGAGGGGCGCGCCCCCGTCACCCGCAACCTCCCCTACGCCTGGTACCAGACCCCCAACCGCCACGTCCTTGCCATCGACGATTTTCGCAAACTCTGCAAAGATCTCGAAGCCCACATCGAACGCGAAATCCCCCTCTACGCCGAAGGCGAAGCCAAATTCTGGCCCAACCTCTTCGCCGAAGAAGCCCTCTACGTAATCACCTCCGGCGACTAACGGGGACGCCCTCGCCCAAGCCCGCCGTGCTGAGCGAGCTAAACAGCGTGGCGAACTCATCATCCGCAGGTGTGGAGGAGCACTTCAAAAGGCGTGGGAGTCCCTGCGGTCTTTTTGAAAGGGCCGTCTTGTCAGGCCGACAGCCCACACCGGCCCCACCGGGACATGCCCCCGCGTTATGGCGGGCCATTCTTCACGAAGCTTTCGACACAGGCCACGTGGCGTATATCCTTGCCATGACGTAGCGGGCGGGGGTACGTCCCTCAGGTGTAACATTCTCGCCGAAACAGGCACAATAGAGCCATAAGGCGTTGATGGCAAAGGATTGCCGCTTTACACAAGATTGACCCCATTAGCCCGTACATTGAGCCCAATAGTTGCGTAACACTACCCGAGACTCCCCCTTTTTGGGCGAACTGGAACGTGCCCAGGCGGCTTCCGCTGGCGATGAAGCCGCCTATGCGGCCATTGTGGCGGAGCACCAGCCCACGATTACCCGCTTGATGTGGCGTTTTACCCGTGACCCCGGCAAACTCGAGGAATTGGTCCATGACGCTTTCGTGGAGACCTATTTCAGCCTGGCCAAGTATCGCGGCACGGGACCCTTGGGCGGCTGGATTCGCACCATTGCTGTCCGCGTCGGGTATAAGTTTTGGAAAGAAAAAAAGAAGGACAGCGAACACCAGCCCCTCAATGAAGAGATTGCGCTGGACCCCGCGCTGCTGTCCCCCGCAGTGGAAATCACCGAGGACCCCGAGGTGGCACACCGAACGCTTTACGATGCCCTGGCCCTCCTCG
Organism: Candidatus Hydrogenedentota bacterium; assembly: GCA_024280935.1. Taxonomy (GTDB): domain Bacteria; phylum Hydrogenedentota; class Hydrogenedentia; order Hydrogenedentales; family JAEUWI01; genus JAEUWI01. The sequence continues at coordinate 882 of JAJRPE010000157.1, read as the reverse complement.
GTGCGCGTGATCGACTGGTATTAACGTTGCTATATTGGGAGAATTGCTCCACGGAGGAGGCCGCCGCCTTGTCGGGGTGGAGTGGGAGCATGGTTCGGGTACAGGCATTCCGTGCCCGAAAAAGACTGAAGAAGCTACTGGAGGCGAGAGAACATGGAACTGTTTGACCACATTGAGCGCCTGGCGGAAAAATCGCGCCCGGCCAAAGTGCCGACGATTGATGTCGTGGGCCGGGTGTGCCGCACCATTCGGCTGCACCGTGAAGAGGAACCCGCGCTGCTGGACACGCCCTCCATCGCTTTTGCCGGGCTGTCCCTTGCTGTAACCACTGTAGCGGCGCTGCTGTTTATGCCCTTGCTGACGACCTTGTGGGATCCCTGGGCGGCCTACATGAACGCACCGTGGAGCTATTGATGTTTGGAAAGCACCAACGCGAAAAGCACACCCGTGGGCCTTTTATGCGGCTCATGGTTAAACTCACCGTCATGCTGCTCATCTTTGGTGCGGGCGGCGTCACCGGCATGTTTTACGGCCTGAATCTCGCCTTCAGCAAGATGCGGGAGCACGGCGTACACATGGCGGAATTGCCCGACACGGTAATCCCCCGCCTGGCCGACCAGTTAGAACTCACCGACGAACAGTTGCCGAAGTTTGACGAAGTCTTCCGCCGACACCACGCCGAAATAACGCGAACGGTCGGGGGCAACGCCGTACGCGTCCATCAGTTGTTTTACGAAATGGGCAAAGAGATCATTGCGCTCCTCGATGAGGAACAGGCCGCCGAGTTCCGCGAGATCCACCGAAAACTTTGTTCCGTTTTCTTGCCGCCCATCCCCCTCGGGACCGAGGGTGGCGAGCACCACTGCCCGGAGCTTTGAGTGT
>JAJRPE010000156.1 GCA_024280935.1 Candidatus Hydrogenedentota bacterium | reverse complement strand
GTTGAACCGAATGACTGATAGACTTTCCCCGTATTCCTGAGCAGATCGGTACGCTCTGTGCCGGACTCGAAGACGGAAAACTCGCTTAACTCGAGGAAATTGCCGCCATAGTTGTCCAAGAGCAGCAGCTTAACGTAGGTGGCGCTGACAGGAGCGAAAGTAAAAAATTGATCATGGGTTCCTTGCGCGGCCATGCCCGAGTAGGCAAGGCTGAAACCGCTGTTCGGGGCCGTGGTAGACACGTGGATCTCAAAATTCCGGGTGTGATGGATGGAGGACTCGCCGTTGTCATTGTTGAGCAAGACACGGTCGATGCTATGCGTGGATCCGCCGTCAAAGGAGAACACGAATTCCATATTCGTCGTCTGGCCATTGGGTGCCGCCCAGGAGTTTCCAGATCCCGTGACACCATCAATGAGATTCACCGCCGCCCACGTTGTATCGTTAAACTGGGCCGTAAAACTCTCAAGCGTGCCAGAACCAGCAGAATTCCAGTCGAAGGTGCCGTCATTGTCAAAGTCCCACTCAAAGAGCGCGACCGATGCATCATCCGTAGCCGTACCATCGAAAAGCATCGGCGTGTCGACGGTTCCAATCGGCGGCACGACAGACGCATGCGCCTCGGGGAATCCCAATTCGAAGGCAAGCACGTCGAGCGTATCCGTCGCGGTCAGGCCATCGGCATTCGTAGCCTCAAGTCGGGCTGTGAAGTTTCCCGCCGACGTATATTGATGATGCGCCTGGGCACTTAACGGCGAAACAACATTCTCTATTCCTGCGTACACTTCAAATTCGTTGACCCTGAAGCCGGTGACGACATACTGGGACGCTATCTTGAGCATTACGTACTTGGCAGGTGTACTCGCGAAAGTGAACTCCTCCCAAGGCTGGGTCTCCGATTTGGTGAAGGTACCGACCGAAATGAAGCCATCCATGGGACTCGTTGTCGAAACCAGGATTTCAAAGTTGGCGGGCGGAGTCGTGGTGCTGTGGAGTTTGACCCGGTCTATGCTCCATTCCGCGCCAGAGTCCAGGGAAATGGTGAGGCTTTCTGCAACGATCAATTCACCCGTATGCTCCCACCAGGTGTTCAGCTTCCCGTCGATGGCTTCACCCGCGCCCTGCTCGTTGTCCGTGGTCCACGATTCGACTTGGCCGGGCGTTCCGCCGTTGGACCAGTCATTGGACCCGTCGCCGTCGAAGTCCCAGGCGTAGGACGTGATATCCGTGAGTGTCGAGGTGGCACCGCCTGTAAACAGAACATCGAAGGGCACCGTGTTGCCCGAAGGAAGGTCGATGTCTGCGGTTATGGTGTCGATTTCCGGTTCAGCTTCAATAATCACAAAACTGACCTGATCCGTGGCCGTGTTCCCTTGATTGTCCGTAACGCGCACACCAGCAATCACCGTCCCGGCAGCGGAATAAGTGCCCGACGCAACGGCGCTATCTGCGGAGCTGAAGTCATAGGTGCCGTCGTTGTCAAAGTCCCACTCATACAACGTGACCAACCCATCCGGGTCAACAGCATCAACCCGGAAGCCCACATTGGAGCGTCCGTGCTCGGAATTGGGCTGGGGGGCGGTAAAGGAAACGGTGGGCGGCGCTTTCACCGCGATCTGGACCGTGTCGATGGCGCTCTTCGATTCGTCGTCGGTTATCCGCAACGCCGCGCCGTAGAGGCCGGGAACCGTGTAGATGTTTGACGTGTCGCCGGTTGAGGCAGAACTGAAGTCATAGACCTCCGGCTCACCCTTAAATTCAATGTCGTCGACGAACCATCCGTCGCCCGTCAGGCCATCGTTATTGGCCTCCAATCGAAATCGAATTCGCACGGAAGACTCATCGGTATAAGAACTCAAGAGAAAACTCTGCGAATTCCAGTCGCTCCTGTTTCCGGCGTAATTCACCAAGGTCGACCATGTCCGGCCCTGATCCACGGAAATTTCCAGCCAACCCCGGTCACCAAAGGCAAAATCATATCGGTGATCAAAGAAAAGCCGGGGCGAATCACCCATGTTGCGCAAATCGATAGATGGCGATGTCAGGGCCATTGAAATATTATCCGAATAGGGACCTGCGGGGCTTTCCGTCCAAGCGTAGTCGCCGCTGTTCGAGTCCACCATGGTGCGGGTCCAGGTACCCTGGGCCGTCCACATGTCGGTGGGTGTCTCAGCGTCTTCGCGAACCGCGCCGCCGGTAAAGGCCCACTCGTAAAGCGTCAGCGCCTTGGCGGCATCGCCCGATCCCGTCGCCATGAAGTTGACCGTCAGTGGCGCGTTTCCTGCGGTCTGGTCGGCGCTCCCCACAACGGTGGGCGTGCCCGCCTCCGCCACGTCCACGACGATTTCCTGGGTGGTCGTGTTGCCCTGGTCATCGGTTACGGTAACCCGTACCGTATACCTGCCCGGATTGGTGTACGCGTGGCTTACACTGGCCCCCGTTCCTGTTTCTCCGTCACCAAAACTCCACGCATACGAAACTATCGTCCCCCCGGCAGGCGGCGTTGCGGCGGCGCTAAAGTCAAAATCCGTTTGCCCGGCAACACCGGAGTCGGCGCTCGTGGAGAGGCTCGTTGCCGGACCAACCGATATGGTGACTGTGTCCTTTCCGGTCAACCCATCGTTGTCCGTTACGCGCAGGGCCACGGCGTATGCCCCCGGCTGCTCATACGTAAACAAGGCGTCACCGTCGGTGACGCTGATAAAATCGTAGGTACCATCGCCATCAAAATCCCATTCGAATAGCTGAATCGTCCCGTCAGGATCAAAACTGGCATCCCCGTCAAAGGAGACGCTATAGGGGGCTTCGCCCTGTCGATCAACCCCCGCCTCGGCAATGGGCGATGATTGATTAACTTGGATGGTCACCTGCGCGGTAGCGGTAATGTTGCCATCATCGGTTACTTGGAAAAGGGCGGTGTACGTACCCGGTTCGTCGTAGGTGTGGGTTGTGCTGGCATCGGTCTGGGACACGTAGTCAAAATCGACCAACCCATTAAAATCAAAGTCCCATTGAAAATTTATGACCCGTCCATCCACGGGATCAATGAAGCCACCGGTCAAGGCCACATTCTGAAGCGGCGCATTGCCTTCCGTGGGATCGGCGGAAGCAAAGGCGGTCAGGGAGCCGGCACGAAGCGTCAGGCTGGTATCCGTATCGGTCAGCCAGTCGCCATCTGTCACCCGAAGCACCGGATGGTAAATCCCCGACACAAGGTAGACGTGCGTGGCGCCGGGGGTGTCCGACGTGGTGTCGAATACGCCGTCCCCGTCAAAGTCCCACTCATAGAGCGTTACACCCACATCGTCCGTGCTCGCCGAAGCATCAAAGGCCACCGTCTCATCAAGAGCAGCGCTTTCCTTATCTGCTGCGGCAGAGGCCGTCGGTGCCGTGCCAATGGTTTCCCCGAGTGTCAGGGTCAGGCTGACGGGGTCAAAGAAGCCCTCGGACCGAAGCAATTCCTGGCCCCCGGGTGCAATCTTGATGACCGCGTCCATTCCGCCTCGTTCCGTCACCCAGCATCCGCCGGTAAAGGTGTCGGCGTGAACCGCAAAGAGGTTGCTGAACCCGTCCAAACGCAGCAATTCGGTATTCCCCAGATCCCCGAGGCGAAGCAGATTGGCCCCGTCGGCGACCCAGCAAGTGCCGTCCACGCTGTTGACGGAGAGTCCGTTCGGGCCATTGAAGTCGGTAATTTCGGACAGCTTGCTCAAACTGCCTCGGGAAAGGACGAGGATCTGGCGAAGCCCCTGATCCGCCACCCAGCAATCGCCCGTAACCAAATCCACAGAGAGGCCCAGCGGGTTGGAGAAGCCATCCTTCGCCGTATGCGACCCCGTATCGGTGGAGATATCATAGCCATCGGCGGCGTCCACATCGATGCGGGCCACGAGATCCGCCGATGAACCGGCCCAAAGATTGCCCCGCACAGGATCCACCGCCAGGGCGGTCAAGGTATTAACATCGAAGCCATTCACACTGCGGTGCGATGCGGTGTCTGTTGTTACGTCATATCCGTCCGAAATATCTTCCGCAAGGCGGTAGATCTGCCCAACGCCGCGATCCGCCACCCAACATGCGCTGGTACTCATGTTGACGGCAACCAACGACGGATCGCTGAAGCCCACGACCCGCGCCAGCACCTGCGTCCCGTCCGCCGATAATTTGACAACTTCGGCGTTGCCCCGATCCGCAACCCACAACACACCCGAGGAAGAATCCAGGGACACCGATTCCGGGGCCTGGAAGTCTGGAAGCCGAATGACCTCGCCGCCCTCTTTGCTACCAAGCCGGACGACAGCGTTGTTATTTCGATCCGCAACCCACACGCCCTGCGACAGGCCAGTGCGCCCGAAGTACTGGGCCAGAATAGCCAAGTCGCCGTCGTCTACTGTTCCATTTCGATCCAAATCTGCATTGTCATTCCAGTGCTCCTCCCCCTGGCTCGTTCCAAAAGCACGGGAGAAGGCGGTCAAGTCTGCGATGTCGATGCGGCCAGAGTCGTCGATATCGCCCGGTAGCGCCCAAGCGGTCTCAGCCAGAACGCAACACAACAAAAAAGTCAGGAGCACTGCTGGGACCGTTGCTATTCGCAAACGATTGAGTCTCCAGCGCGGAGCTTCTCTGAGCACTGCTGCCCCTGGCTTGCCGGAATTCATGACCATGGCAGGTTCCCTGAACCCGCGTGCGAAAGACGATCACACCAAGCGGATCCACATTGACCACACGGTGCCTCTTCCCAAGTTCCCGCAAAACGGTTCGGTTATGGAAAATACAGCGTCGTTCCGGTTGTTGAGCGCACAACGACGAAGGGCCACGTGGAAAATGAGACCCGGCTATCCCTCCGGTCCTTCTTCCCAAAAAACACCTCGCCCAACGCCAACACACTAGAGGTTCCTCAACGCGCTCCGAAGAATACCTCGAAGCCACCAGCACCAACCCGTATCGTTTGTATAGTCAACCTACTACGTTATTGGCCATAAGTCAACCAAATTCGCGGCGAAGCTCACCCCAAAGATCCCTACATGCACGTCGATTTCTTTGAATTCGTTCCATTGCGCCCAATACGAAGATTTTCTTCTTGTAATTTCTCAAATCTTGCTTCCATGAGAAGGTTATGTCAAGTTGCAGGGTGACGTGTCGCCCTTCCGCTTTGTTTTACGTCGTGTCGTCTACATGGCGTTTCTCCGGTTAATGGTTCTTGTCCGTGCGCGTGTCTCCAGCCGTACGCCGTGCTTTCATTCGCACTCTGTAATGCCCCCACGTTGGGGAGCGGTGCATGATTGAGTCCGGCGCGTTCGGGTGGTGCAATCTGGTATTCGGCCTCGTGGGCCAGCCTGGGGGACGCACTCGCCCGGACGCGGCGTTGGTGGCACTGGAGTGTTTCGCGCGTCGCGTGGGATATCGCTCTGTCTACCTCATCGGAAGTGCCTTTCGTGGTTGTTCAGGGCCATGACCGTGTTCCGCCGGAGCCATCCGTCGCTCAAGTCCCCACAAGGGCGGGGATGTGGTCCGCAGTCTCGACAGGCCCTGCTTCCGTTGGTGAATCCAGAGCATCTTCCCGAGGCGCATTGGGAAAAGGCTCGTATAGCATTCCTGTTATCCACAGTCGGTGTAGTATAACAGTAAGTTTACGGGCCACGGCGACGACGGCCCGTTTCTTGGCGGCGGCGCCACCGCGGGCCATGAGCCGCTCCCCCCACTGGCGCAGCTCGGAATCTGGTCCGTGGGTTCCGAGAATATACTGGGCACAAGAAACCAACAAGCGGCGCAGTTGGGGGCTGCCGCATTTCGTGATGCGCAACTGGGGGTCGCTGTCGCCGGACTGGCTGCGTCTGGGTAGCAGGCCAACATAGGCGGGAACGTCCCGGCTTGAGGCGAAACGCTCCGGCGCTTCCAGCGTTAATACGAAGGTCAGGGCCGTAATGGGTCCGACACCGGGGATACTGCGCAGTAGTTCGGTTTCCGGGTATTTTTCTTTGCATAGCTTTTCGATATCCCGGTCGTACTCCTTGATGGTCGTGGTTAGCCCTTCGATGGTCTCCAGTATGGGGAAAAGGGCGGGGCGAAGCGCCGGGGGCAACACCTCGCACGGGCCTTGTGAAAGCTTTCGGCCGATGCCGTGCCCACGCGTTCGCCATGGCTCTTTATGACGCCGCGAACATGATTGATGAGTTTGGTGCGGGCCACGACCAGGCTATCCCGCGAGCGAATGATGTTGAGGTCCGCCTGCGCCTTTTCCCCGCGATGGGTGATGGAATAGAGCAGCTTGGGGTCCAGGCGGGCGATCCGGGCCAGCATCTGGGCGTCCAACTCGTCACACTTGCGCTCGTTGCTATAGATGGCCCGCACCTTGCGCACGTTCGCCACGAGCACCGTATGGCCCAGTTCTTCAAGCTCCCGGCAGACCCATTTCGAGTGGGTGCCTGTTGCGATGGCGACCAGGGCGGACTCGTAGGCCCCAAAGGTCCGCTGCAAGCTCTCTTTCGAACAGGTTACGCGCCCCTCCTGTTCTATAGCGCCCTCGCTGTTCAGAACGCAGAAGTGATGTTGCTTGTCGCCAAGATCCATTCCGATTACCGTGCTATACTCTTTCAAGGTCGGCCTCCTTTTTCTTGGGCTTCGAGCCCGTTTCGTTCTTTCTAATAACTGGAGCGTATCACGACTCCGCGAGGAGCCGACCTTCTCATTCTATCTGGTATGAACCCGGACCTTCGGCCCTGTAAAGCAACAAATAACAAATAACATTGAATCGAATGGATAATTCATATCCAACGCTGATGTGGACAATGGAGCTTTCTTCCACAAATCCTTTTGAATGATGTGCGAGGATAAAATGTACCCTTGAACCGGATGAACCATGTTTTCCATGCACGGGCAAGGGCTATCCGCTGGGGCTGCGAGCTGGAAGTCTTTGGCCGGGCGATAGAACTAGGACAACTGATTCACGCCGACAAACATGGGTTCATGGCCATCCCCCGTGAAGACGAAAACAGCCTTCTGGACGCGGCGCGCTTCATGGATTCCAATGAGTGCAAGACGGTCATCGCAGCGGCACGCAACGCCTCGGGCAAGACAGCCGATGAGGCCCTCCGCGATATGGACGCTGCGGGCCAGGCGTTCTCCGCCGCCGCCTGGGAATAGTTTGGGTCACGGGGCGAATGGTAATCAGCGAAAATGGTATGCTCCAAGTTTCAAACACTTTTTGATGCTATAGGAACAATGAGGGAAACAAAATGCGATTCTATCCGCTCTTGAAAAGCATGTTGATGATTCCAATGCTGGCGGGGAGTATCGCTGCCTACTCGGATGTCACTATCGTGGTCAATACTGATCGCGGTGAAGACATCGGCCAGAACTTTGGCTCGCTTTTCGAGGCACGCACCAAGGACGGGGCCTTCGTCTTGGGCGCGGGCTTCTCCGGCGCGTACAACACCAAATACAGACACGACCGGCACACGGTTCACTTCTACATCCGCCCGACCGGGGAGTCACGCGAGCTTCAGGCAACGACCCTGCCCCGCCCTGGGGAATTGGCGGGCAACTACCTCTTCAACTTCGATGGCAAGGTCTACGCGACCTATCCAGATGTGCGCGTATGGGACGAAAGCGACAATGCGTGGAATCCGAGTCCAACCCGCAATCGGGTAGACACCCGCGTCGGCAACGATTTACTGTCCTTGGACTCGGGAACCGTGGTCCTCAACGGCAAAACGGTACTCCCTGCTGCGAAGGAGGGAAACTACACCGGGTTCTACTATGCGCAGGGCTACCTCGTTTTCTACCATATCTATCGACCAGGCGAGCAGAAGTACCGTTCGTTTGTGAAGGATGAGGAGGGCTATTCGAAGCTCTACGCCTGCCCGTGGAGACCGGGTGTGGGCGCGGTCGATCTGGACAAAGCGACCATAATGACGGTGCCCGTTGTCGGTGAATTTCCTTACGCCTATGGGCAGTTGGGCAATCAAGTGGTGTCGTGCTCGAATATCGGGGGCGTGTACGCGTTGCGCGATGGAAGGTGGCGCACGCTGGTCGATGGGAGCATGAAAACCAGCTATCAGGTCTACGCTGGATTCACCTATTATGACCAGTTGCTATTGGGGCAGTACCCAACCGGAGAATTATTTTCTTTCGATGGGGAAAGCGTAGAGCGCATTGAAGGATGGCCGCCCGTAATGGAAGGTGTCAGCGGAAGTGCGCGTGAAGCCCAAACGGTTGTGGTCTATGGCGGTGAGCTGTACGTCGGCGTGTGGCCGTGGGGCGAAGTATGGCGCTATCACCGTGAACTGGGCGAATGGAGCCTGGCGCGGCGCATGTTTACCCATCCCGCTTTGACCGACGCGACCACCCATCCCTACGAATTGGAATGCAAGGCACTGGGCGGCGTGGCGAATCAGTGGGGACAGCGCGTGACGAGTATGGTGCCGCTGAATGATTCATTGCTGGTATCGACCTCCGCCAAATGGCCCAGTGTCTGGGAAGCAAAATTTGACTTCGTGGGCAACGATGCCTGGAAGGAGTATGGCGCGGTCACGCGCCTCTATGCCCCAGGGCACCTGAGTGTTCCGCTGAAATGGACCGATGGCCCCACGGAACTGAGATTCACCCTCGCGAATGGCATCATGCGCGTCGAACAGGACGGGGACGCTGTCGGCTCCGCCACGCTCAGTGCTTCGGTCGCATCCGCGCCTGAATCCGCGAGCCATTTGGACGCTATAGATTGGGGCCAGGGTGCGTATGGTATTTTTGCTGGAGACCGCGTGGACGGGGCCACGGTTACGCCCTGAGCCTGACCGCAGTGATATATAAAATTTAGTAAGCGTTGAACTAAGGTGAGCTTCGCCCACAGCCCAAAAACTTGCTTGCAGTATTTGCACTCATGTCAACATCCGTAACCAACTGAAATACTGACTGTTACAGGAATTTCTACTGGGATTCCCACAAACTCCTCTTTTTTTATAGGCCTTATTAAAGTGTAAGGTGACAAGTGCCAGGACATCGTGGACTGAATTCGGCGCCACGACATCGTGTTCGTGGTGACACATTGATTATTGTCCAAGACGGCGCATCGTGTTTTGTCGCTCGAACGCAACGGGGCTACGTGCCCGTGGCGGGCTTCATGTCCAACGTACACCTTGTGTCAGGCAGGAATGCCCGCCGCCCTTTGCTGTGAACTCTTACACTCGCCTTTTGGGGTTCGTGCGCTGGGGGCTTTGAGAATATCACGGTACGGTTCCTCCAAGCGCACGAACCTTCGTTCCTCAGGATCGCGCGGCACGTCCGACTGGTTTAATGCGTGCCCAATGACGGCATCGCCTACACAGTACTCTACGGCGAAGCCGTTTAGTTCAACGCTTACCAAGCAACCTCGATTGAAAAGAATGACCTACGGGTGCCACGGACAAGCCCAGTGGGGCTTGTCCGTGGCATCCAAAGCGGTCTGTGAATGCATACAGAAGGATACTGCTTTCGGCCACGGGCTTCCCTGCATCCTTCGTAAGGAAGCAAGCCATGCAACGCAAGCAACTATCCCGGCGAGCATTCCTTGGCGCAGCCGCCACCGGGACGATTGCTGGAACATCATGTCAGACCACAACCCGCTTGGCGACGCGCAATGCACCCATGAACGTGTTGCTGCTGACTTCCGACGATATTCCCTGGGATTCATGGAAAGCCCCGTGCCCGGCATAACCCCGAATCTGGATCGTCTCGCTTGGAAAAAGAAACCCACCTCGCCCCGAAGCACAAGTTCTGCTGGAACCGATTTCCAGACTCAAGGCCCAACACGAAGCGAAGTATGGGCAATAGCCCGATGCAAGCCTTGCGCGAAGACAGGGCATAAAAATGGCGCGCCAGGCGGGATTCGAACCCACGACCTACGGCTTAGAAGGCCGTTGCTCTATCCAGCTGAGCTACTGGCGCACATTAACAGAGAAGCATTGCCGCACAAATGGCGATGACAGGCGCTAATTATTTCACAATGCGTGCGCCAACATAAAGCATTATTTTATTTCCGAAGCGCGATTTGATTGAATTTCTCCTTTTGCCGTATAATCAAGGTGTTTTGTCTGGATATTCTATCCAAGCACCTCAATTCCAGTGACCGCGGCAATTCAATACAGGACCGTGTATTGGGTGAGAACGCCCTGTTTTCAGCTGCGCCATCTCTATAGACAAACTGAAGGAGAATGCGAATTATGGCCAAGAAAAGTGTTTACTTTTTCGGCGGCGGCAAGGGCGACGGCAACGCGTCCATGAAAAATTTGCTGGGCGGCAAAGGTGCCAACCTTGCCGACATGGCGAAGATTGGTATCCCCGTGCCCGCTGGCTTCACGGTAACGACGGAAGTCTGCACCGAGTACTACGAGAACAAGGGACGTATCCCAAAGCACGTGACCGAAGAATACCTCAAGGCCCTCAAGAAGGTCGAGAAGGTCATGGGCAAGAAGTACGGCGACCCAAAGAACCCCTTGCTCCTTTCCGTTCGCTCCGGTGCCCGCCAGTCCATGCCCGGCATGATGGATACGGTTCTTAACATTGGCCTTAGCTCCAAGACGCTCCCCGGCCTTATCGCAATCAGTGGTGACGAGCGTTTCGCCTATGACGCCTACCGCCGCCTTATTACCATGTACGCCGATGTGGTCATGGAGAAGGCATCCGGCCTCGAACCTGCCGACGGCGAGAGCATCCGCCACAAACTTGAGGGCCGCTTCGACGAACTCAAAGAAGAGCGCGGCGTTATCGAAGACACCGACCTCACCGCCGAAGACCTCAAGGGACTCTGTGTCGAATTCAAGCAAATCATCAAGAAAACGCTTGGCAAGCCTTTCCCCGATGATGCCATGAAGCAGGTCGAGGGCGGCATCAAGGCCGTGTTTGCATCCTGGATGGGCAAGCGCGCCATCGCCTACCGCACGATTGAAGGCATCCCCCACGATTGGGGCACAGCGGTTAACGTGCAGGCCATGGTCTTCGGCAACATGGGCGACGCTTCCGCGACGGGCGTGGCGTTCACGCGCAATCCCGCTGACGGCGAAGACATGTTCTACGGCGAATGGCTCATCAACGCCCAGGGCGAAGACGTGGTGGCCGGTATCCGCACCCCGCTTCCCCTGAACAAGAAATCCAAGACGCCCGACCAGAAGGCAATCAAATCCTTGGAAGAGTTGTGGCCCAAAACCTACAAGCAGCTTTTTGCTATCCGAAATAAACTGGAGAAGCACTACAAAGACATGCAGGACATCGAGTTCACCATTGAGAACAAAGAACTCTGGATGCTCCAGACCCGTACCGGCAAACGCACCGGTCCCGCAGCCATTCGCATGGCCGTCGAAATGGCCGACAAAAAGCTCATCAACAAAGAGACCGCGCTGATGCGCGTTGACCCCGAGCAGATCAATGAACTGCTCCACCCCATGATGGATCCGGCCGCCGAGGAAAAAGCCACACTGCTGGCGAAGGGCCTTCCCGCTGGTCCCGGCGGTGGTGTCGGGCAGGTGGTCTTCACCTCCGAAGCCGCCGAAGAATGGGCCGCGAAGGGCAAGACGGTTATCCTGGTCCGCAACGAGACCTCACCGGAAGACGTACACGGCATGCACGTTGCCACGGCTATTCTTACGGCCAAGGGCGGCATGACCAGCCATGCGGCGCTTGTCGCCCGCGGTTGGGGCAAATGCTGCATCGTCGGTTGCGGCACGCTCCAGATCAACGCCAAGGCCAAGAAATTCACCGTCGGCAAGAAAGTCGTCAAAGAAGGTGACTGGGTCTCCATGAACGGCACAACGGGCAAGCTCTACCAAGGCTCGCTCGCTGTGCTTCCCGCCCAGCCCGACAAGAACAAGTGGTATAGCAAGCTCATGGGTTGGGCCGACGCTACCCGCCAGATTCAGGTTCGCACCAATGCAGAGTCTCCGGCGGATGCGGCCCAGGCCATTGCCTTCGGCGCCGAAGGCATCGGACTCGCTCGCACGGAGCACATGTTCTTCGAACCCGAACGCATCATTCACATGCGTGAAATGATTCTGGCCGACAACGAAGCGGATCGCCGCAAGGCCGTCATGAAGCTCCTGCCCTTCCAGAAGAAAGATTTCCTGGGCATCTTCAAGGCAATGAAGGGCAAACCCGTCACGATTCGTCTGCTGGATCCGCCGCTTCACGAATTCGTAACCTTGGACGCTGCGCAGGTCAAGCAACTGGCCAAGCACATGGGTCTCAAACCCGCCGATATCACCACCCGCATCGCCCAGCTTCACGAGTTGAACCCCATGCTCGGTCACCGCGGTTGCCGTCTCGGCATTGCCTACCCCGAGATCACCGAGATGCAGGCCACGGCCATACTGAGTGCCGCCGCCGAACTCGCGAAGAAAAAGATCAAAGTCCTGCCGGAAATCATGATTCCCCTGGTCGGCCATGAAAACGAATACATCAACCAGGCCAAGATCGTTCGCGAAGTAGCCGAAGCCGTGAAGAAGAAGTACAAAATCAAAAAGCTCGACTACATGGTCGGTACCATGATCGAGATTCCCCGCGCCTGTCTCATCGCCGACAAAATCGCTGAGCATGCCGAATTCTTCAGCTTTGGCACCAATGACCTCACCCAGATGGGCTTTGGTTACTCCCGCGATGACATCGGTGGTTTCCTGCCGTCCTACCTCGAACAGGAGATTCTCCCGGTTGACCCCTTCCAGGTTCTCGACCAGGAAGGCATCGGACAGCTCGTTGAAATGGGTGTCACCAAAGGCCGCAGCGCCCGGCCCGATCTCAAGGTCGGAATCTGCGGCGAACACGGCGGCGAACCACACTCCGTGAAGTTCTGCCACCGCACCGGACTCAACTATGTGAGTTGCAGCCCCTTCCGGGTTCCAATCGCTCGCTTGGCTGCTGCTCAGGCCGCGCTGGAAACCCCACGCAAGGCTGCTAAGAAGAAGGCCGCCAAGAAAAAATAGATAAATTCAGGAAAAACAAATGCGGACCCCTGGACCACCGGTTCAGGGGTCCTTTTTCTTCCCGTGCCACGCCAGATTATATCCCCCCCAAAAAAACTTTGCGACACTTCTCTTGACCTCTCCTGCCCACCCTATTATATGGTGTCTGCGGCATTTGCGGACTCAGGCGCTGGAAAAACCAAAAAAAATATGGTAGAGTGAGGCTAGATCGTTCCATTCTGTACAATGTGTGGTGTTTGGGGACCATCGTCCATAGTAAAGCGCCGCCATCCCCCCCTCCCGACAGGACGAAAGATGGTCATATACCGTGTAGTATTTTCCAGTAACGATGGGGCCCATTTTGAGCAAATGATCGCCGACGTGCCGCAGATCGTCGGTCGCTCTACCAAGGCCGATATCAGTCTGCCAGAGAGTAGCGTAAGTCGCCGACACGCGAAGCTTTACGTAATCGGGCAGACGCTCTATATCGAAGACCTCGCGTCAAGCAACGGCGTGATCGCCAACGGCGAACGGATAGTAAAGGCGAAGCTCACCGACTCCGATGTCGTTCAAATAGGCTGCTACTCCATGCGCGCTGAGCTACTTAATGCGAAGGCAAGCCAGACGCTAACTCGGCGCACAGAGCTCGAATACAACGAAGTCGCTCCTATTCATGAGGAGTTGGTGGGAAAAGATCAATCTTCTGTTGCGTTCCTCTATCGGATCTCGCAATGTCTTAATTCCCACCGACAACTAAAGCCCCTCGTGGCGTGTGTCCTTGACGCCGTCATGGAGAACATACCGGCAGAACGTGGATTCATCCTCACCCGTTCCAATGCGAAAGACTCGCTCAAACTGACTTGCAGCCATGTGCGTCACCGGAGCGACAGCGATCCGCCGGTAAGCCATACGCTCATCGACCACGTGGTGCAGACGAAGGCAAGCGTGCTCACCACCGATGCCGACAAGGATGATCGCTTTGAAGACTCGGGCAGCATCACGGAGTTTCAGATCAAGGCGGTGGTCTGCGCGCCCCTTTCGGGCCACGACGGTGTCTACGGCGTGATCTACGTGGATTCAAGATCCACGCCGGTTCCACTTACCCAGCAGCATTTGCAACTCCTTTCCATCGTGGGGCAGGTCGTCGGTGCGGGCATCGAAAACATTCTGTTAAACGAAAAACAGATTAAGCAGGAACGCCTGGCAGGCATCGGGGAAACCGTTTCTGGAACAAGCCACGACCTTCGCAATATAATTACCGGCATATCCGGGGGGACGGAAATGATAGAACTGGCCAGTGAAAAAGAGAACTGGGAGCGTGTTCAGGATGGCATTCGAATCCTTCGAATGACGCTGTCGCGTTTTCAAATTCTGTCCGACAGTCTGCTCAGCTATGCGCGCCCGACCGAGCTCCAATTAAGAGAAACGAGTCCTGACGCCCTTATACATGATGTTCTGGGCGCCGTTGGAACGGAAGCCGAAAAGCGCTCCATAGATATGCGTTTCGCCCCACATGCCCCGAACAACGTCATCATGGACGCCCAGCAGATGTATCGCGTCTTGCTGAATCTGGTACGAAATGCCATTGAGGCGATCGAAGAGCCAAAGGGCAGCATCGACATTGAGTCAGGCAGCGAAAACGGCTCCGTTTTTATTCGTGTCAAGGACTCTGGCCGGGGCATCCTTCCCGAGCACCTGGAAAAGATAGGGCAACCCTTTTGTACAACAAAGAGAGATAAGGGAACCGGACTCGGCCTGGCCATCTCTTACCGGATCATGGAGCAGCATCACGGCAAGATCCACGTAGACAGCATGCCGGGCCAAGGCACGACGTTTACCCTGAGGTTTCCGCCTGACAATTCCACGACCCGCAATGATATCCTTCCGTCCTCGTGATCCGAAAATGAGCAAGAATTATCGCAGGTAATCGCCGCAAGGGTGCATGCCGTACACTTCCCTGCACGTCGTTTCAATCAGGACCCGTCCTCCCGCGAAAATGCACTTGGCATATCCTGCCCACCTCCATCCGCTGCGTTTGTCTCGTCTTGCACGCCTACGATCTCCGCAACGAGTTCAACAAAAAGAACTCGGGCCTTTTCCATTGGCGTACCTTCGAGCGCTTTCCAGCTATCAATACGGGCACGGGATGCCCCGTCGGTAATATCGACATGCTCCACCACACAGTCTCCAAGTGTCCCCTGTTGTTGAAACGCATACAAACGCAACTGGGTCACCCGATCCAACGTATCTCGGTGTCCTTCCAATGCTTCCTGGGCGACCCAAAAGCGCTCGTCAACGTCATTGCCCCGTGGCGACACATCAACAAGGGAATTGTGTGCAAGGCCTGGATATAATTCCTCCCGGCACGCTGGGCAAATCCCGTGACTGAAATGGGCACCAGAATGGGCGCTGATATACCGCTCAACCGTCTCCCAATACCCTTCATCATCACGAATCCGCTTACAATTGGCACAAATAGGAAGCAGACCGGAAAGACGCTGTACTGCAACAAGGGCCTGTTGCAAATCGTGAATAAGCGCGGCTTTTTCTTTTTCCAGTGCCGTCCGTTGGGTCGCATCACGTAGGGTATAAAGCAGCGCAGGAACACCATCCCACGGAATCACTGCGGCCGTAACATCGCCCTGGCATAGCTCACCATCGCAACGCCGAAAAGATACCGGCCCGAAGACACCATCAAAAAACTGACAGTGCTCAAGATAGTCCGGGGCGCTCTCCGCAACGAGAACGGGAAACTGCGTTCCAAAAAGTGCATTGGGCGTATAGCCTAAGACCCGCCCCACCGTGTCGTTTACGTGCAGGATGGTCTTGCTTTCCCCGTCCAATACGAAAACAACATCGTGGGAAGCATTGAATATAGTCGTCAAATGCTCCTGGGACAGGACAGGGGCCGACACTTCCGGTGTCGTATCGGCATCATGCGGCTTCGCCTTCATCGCCTATCCTCTCATCCCCTCCACGAACAATGGGCCAGAGGTCCGACATGTGATGAAACGCACACGCATGACGCGAAGACCCGTACCTCCAGTGTACCTGATCGGAACGAAATCCCACCACTACGGCGGTCAGAAATCTGGACCAAACGCTGGGCGCTCGATGCTAACGACGAAGGAGTTTTTTCAGCAGGGCCAGGTCTTCCACACGCAGTACCAGGCAGCATCCACCGTAGACACCACCCATCACACTGAGAAGCATAGCGAGTTGAAGGGCCTCCCCCACCGTCCCTTTGGGCAATAGTCCATCGGGAAATCCATTTCGAACCAGTACCAACGCTCCGCCGGCAACAATGGTAGCCAGAATCACTTTTCCCACACCCAGTAGAAAGGTGCGGGAAAGGAGCAGGCCATAGCGCCGACTCAGCAGGACATACAAACCAAAAAAATTCGCAGTGAAGGAGAGCGTGGTGGCCAGTGCCAGGCCCTGAAATCCCATGGGGCCGACCAGCGCCATATTGAGTACGATATTCAACAGCATACTCAGTGTGGCCACAATAACCGGAGACCGTGTGTCCTGAATGGCAAAGAAACCCTGTATGCCCACCTTCACCCACGTGAACGACAGCAGGCCCATGCCGGAATAAAAAAGCGCTTGCGCGGCGCGATGCCCATCT
>JAJRPE010000155.1 GCA_024280935.1 Candidatus Hydrogenedentota bacterium | reverse complement strand
CCGCTTGTTGACGCAGACCAAATAATTCGCTGTCTGGAACTTCCATAACCGTATTATGCACATTCGATGGGCCTGTGTCCAGCAAAAATATGGCCCCGCGACAGCCACAGAAAAACGGCACGGGTTAAACGAATGTTTACCATCGGCACCTCAACAGACATCCCGGAAAACGTCCGATTTCTGACGAAATAGTACAAGTTTCGTCAATCACTGCCCCATTAGACGGAATTTCATCGTCTTCCCTTACCTGATTCAGAGTACGCCGTACGCAGCACCGATCTGTCGTAGTATCCTGAAGACCGTATGTGGGTAGTGAAATTCAGAAAGCACGTTCCCAGACTAACTATCTGTAATCACGGTCCCTTCCTCAGCTGGCAATTCGTTTCGCGGCTCAAATCACCTCTGGAACGCCTCGATGAACCGGCCTTTTGTCTCAATCAAGAGGAGGAGGTCGTGATGATCGCCCGTATGGATGGCGAAGTAGCTTTCTCCACGGATGAAGCGAAGACCTGGAGCAAACCGGTGTCGTGCGGCATCAAAATGGTGGCCCCGGGCCTGTTGACCCTGATGGACGGTACGGTGGTCTGCATTTATGGTGGTGTGGGCCGTGGCGGGATTGAATTGATCTTCAGCGAGGACGGCAGACACACTTGGGTTGCGCCCGCAGCAGATCGGGGATTCAGTATTGACAATTCGGTATACCTCTACGCCATGGGCTGCGAAATGCCCGATGGCTCCATCTATATTGTGTATTACGATCCCATGGGCAATCAGACCAAGACCGCCATCTGGGGGGATTCGCCTGAAGATTCGGGAAGACCGACAGGGTATTGATATACTGACGGTTTCCCAATAAGACATGGGGGCCTCGTTCCCACGCTCCGCTTGGGAACGAGGAAATCTATCAGCAACCCCAATCTATCGGCACTCCGTTTCGCGTGATACAACCAACCAATACGATCCAAAGAGAGATATCAATGAAACACTTCTACCCTCACATTCTCAAGTGTCTGATCCTCATTTGTTCCCTCGCAATCTGCAGGGAACTCTCGGCGGTCGAATCGGTCTCTATTGTCGTTAAGGCGGATGCCCATCCCCTCGAAAAGCTCGCGGCGGAGGAACTCCAAGGCTACGTAACTAAACTGTTCAAGGTGGAGGCCCCGATTCGGGCGGCGGCGGTGGACAATGAACAGCGTTTCCTCGTCGCCACCACACCAAACGCGACTGATACCCAATCCATCACCCTTCGGCGCGAGGGCGACACCTTTCTCATCGCAGGTGGCAGCCCTGTGGCGACCCTTTGGGCGGTCTATGAACAGGCGGAGCGGTGGGGCGTCCGTTATCTACAGGACCGGGATGTCCTGCCTGAGTCCAAAACCTGGACCGGCCTCCCCGACTTGAGTGTTTCCATGACACCCAACATGCGTATCCGTTGCTGGCGTCTGGTGAATGATCTCGCGAGTGGTCCCATTTCCTGGAGTCTCGCCGAGAACCAGCGCTTTCTGCGCCAGATGGCGAAGATGAAGTACAACCGCATCCATGTCTCCCTTTGGCCTATGCAGCCCTTCGTGCAGTACGCCTTCCGAGGCATGGAAAAGCCACCGGGTATCGTCAACTTCGGTGCGAAGTTTCCTATTGATGACGATACTGTGGGGCGGGAGAAACTCGGGAATGGGGATTTTTTTATGAACCCCGACCTTGCAGGAAGCACGTCCCCGGAAGACTTCAACAAGCGCGGCATCGCGCTGGTTCGTGGCATCCTGGACGAAGCCCGCACCCTCGGCATGGAAACGGGCCTCTCTATCCAGCCCTTCGAATGGCCAAAGCAGTTCATGGAAGTCATGCCCCAATCGGAGCCGGTGAACCAGCTCGGAAAGCTTACGGCGGGACCGGGTCCCGAACAGTCCATGGACGACCCCCTGCTTCGGGAAATGGTCAGCACCATTATTCGTGCTTACATCGAGACCTATCCCGAGGTCGATTACCTCCACCTCAACACCCCCGAGCACCGCAGCTGGGTCAGCCAGGCGAAAGCGGCCTACGAGAAGTTTCAGGCGCGGTACCCGGAGAAGAACCTGGGCAGCTACGAAGAACTCTGCGCCAAAGCACGGGCGCGGACCTCCTTCCCCGGCGGCGGTGAACGCGTCGAGAAGATGCTGAAGGGCGACGTGGCTTCGCTTTGGTTCCTGGACTCGCTGATCGCGGAATACGATCTGCTCAAACGCCCGAACAGCGACGAGCAAATCAAAATCGTCTACACCGGTATCGTGGCCGAACTCTTCCCCCTCATCGAAGAGGTCCTGCCGAGCGGTGGCGAAATCTTGAGCTTCATCGACTACACGGCAAGCCGCCAACTCAAGCAGCGCGAACTCCTGCGGCAGACTCCGAAAGAAACCGTGCCCGCCACCCTCACCTTTACCCTGGCAGACGACAACGTGGGAGTCCTCCCCCAGCTTGCGACAGGTTCCTTGTACCAGCTTATGCAAGAACTGCGTCAAAATGACTGGGCCGGTTTCTACACCCGCTATTGGACCGTCAGCGATCTCAACCCGACCATCCACTTTCTGGCCCGGGCCAGTTGGGACGCATCCGTAACGCCCCAGAGCGCCTACCGCGATCAATTTGCCAACATTTGTGGTGAAGAGGCGACCAAGCCCGCCTTGGAAGCGCTGGCCATTATTGAGGCCATCACCATCGGCCTCGACCAGCACGGCCTCGGCTTTGGTTTCCCCGTGCCTGGCATGATGACGAAACACTACGGTGCCGGTGGGCTTTCGGCGAACCTGAAAAAAGATCACGCTCAATACCGGATAGCGCTGCAAAAGATGGAAGAAGCTCACCAACGCAGCACGCCCTCGGGGAAAGCATACACCGCCTACTACGTGGGCCGCCTGAAATTCGCCGTCCGCTACCTCGATGCCGCCGAAGCCTACGGTGCTACCTCGGTGGCTGAGAAGGCCAAAGACAATGGTGAGGCCAAGAAGCAGATTGGATTGGCCTATGAAGCGATTCGCGATGCACTGCAGAGCTACGTTGATGTGGCTACCGACCACGGCGACCTCGGTGCTGTCGCGTTGATGAATGAATACTGCTACCGCCCGATTCGGGACAAGAAGCGTGAGCTTGGGGAGTGAAGTTTGAAGGGTGAAGGAGGTTGGCATCCGCTGGCAACCAAGCACAGATAAAGGCCCTCGTGACGCAGACGGCATAGGAGGACGGGTTTTCCTACCCGCCACAAAAGACGCGGCGCTCAACCAATCGGACGAAACGCTGTGGAAAGTCCTGGAGTCATTAATCACAGCCGAGACGGCTGTGCCACTTTCCCTCAACGCGATCTTCCATGCCCAGAGACCTTCCGACGCAGAGCGCCTGGAATCTGCATTACCAAGCGGAGCTTGGGAACGAGGGAAAAATCCAGGCTCCTCTCCGCCAAAAACTTTGCTATGGGTGCCGTAAGGGTAGGTACCTCCGATACGCCCCCGAGACACGAGGGTCAAAGACTCGCAGCAGATAGCGCTTGCTCCGCGTAGTCGCACGAACCCGTCAGGACTCGTTGAAACTCCCCTTTTGGGGATCGCGCGGCACGAGCTGATCTTATAGTCGCTCTTTCAGCCGGAAGCGGGTAGAACGTTTAATCTCCTTGTGAGCGCTGCCGTTCCGAACACTCTCAAAAACAGAGGTGCAACGTCTATCCACGAGGGTATATACTGGATATTATTATCCACCATTCAGGAGGAACGCCCCATGTACACCCCACACTTACGCGCAAGCCTTGTCGCACTCATCTTGCTTTTAGCGGCCCCCGGCATCGCACAGGATCTGGAAGGCTCCCTCCTTGCGCGATGGACCTTTGATGATGCGGATAATCCCAAAGGCGTACTTGGCAATGCTTTGGCTCTCGAAGGCAAGCACAATCACGAAGTCGATGTTGCGTCCAAATTCGATGGGCTGGAACAGATCACCCTTTCGGTCTGGGTGCGTCCCACGAATCTTTCGGGGCATCGAGAGATTCTTCGGCAGGAGAGTGGGAACCGACTCCTCTTCTCCTTCCAGCACAATGGCACGATTCTCTCCTTCGGACTGAATGCAGGCGGCTATGTGGAATGCGAAACAGCCATTGTGCCGGATCAGGTGATGGACGGACAGTGGCACCATTGCGCGGCCACCTACGATGGTGCCGTGATGCGGCTCTACCTGGACGGTGTGGAAATCACCAGCCTGAAACGCTCCGCTCCGATGAAGCTATCCAAGTCGCCTTCCGTATACATCGGCTCGTTGGGCGGAAGGCTCGAACATTTCAATGGCACGATGGACGATTTGCGCATCTACAGCGTGGCGCTGTCGGGCAACGACGTGGCGGCCCTCTACGCGGAAGGGCAGACGACGGTGGCGGAATTTGCACGAGAACTCGAAGCCAGATTGAATACCTTTTATCCAACCGGGCTTTCTTTTGCGGAGACCTTGGTTCGGATAGATCAGATGCTCAGTGAAAAGTCGGCACAACTTGATGGTGAGATTTCGCTGGCCCTCTCCGCCAAACTGGGGAAGGAGTTTCCCAAGAAAGCCAGGGCCTTCGCGGAGCAGATGGGCATCACCCCGATAGATTACCTCCTCTCAAGCGAATCTGGATTGCACCAATCACTGGCGACACAACTTATCGCCTTGATGTCGGAGTACAAACCCCTGACGGAATCCCAGTATGCTGCGCTGGATCCCGAGGCTCGCAAAGGGTGGGAGGAGGTCGATGCGATAGCGCAGCGACTCACGGCCCTTAGTAAACAGGACGAGGCCGCACGCTTTTCGTCCGAATGGATCGAGCTGCTGCTTGAGGCGGGCGCACGGATCGATCACCGGCCCGTCGTCCGCGAAGCCGTCGCTCCCTACCGCACGCCCAGCACCCCGGAGACACGCACGCTTGATGCTACGGAAGCCAGGGAAGCGCTGGAGCGTGATTGGCTTTATCAGGCGAACAACACCCCAACACCCGAACGCATCCGCGATGAGATCCGGTGGACACGCCAGTTGGCGGCACGCATCGAAGGCGTGGATTTCACGACGGAGCTGGAGCAGTTGAGCGCCTTGGAAGGCCAGGCCGTGACGGACCGCGAACGCTACTTTGCGGTGCGGTCGATCAAGCGGAAAATCATGTTCAAGAATCCCACACTGGATTTCGACAAGATGCTGTTTGTGGACATGCCCTTCCCGGATGGATCGGAATGGCCCCATGAAACACGCCATCGTCTGGGTTACATGGCGGTTCCTGGTGCGCGGCTGTTGATCCTGGATGGCCTCTCCCCGGAAGGACGCCTTACACAGTTGATGCCCCAACTCCCCTTACACGGCTCCTTCTGGCGACCAGACCTCTCTTACGATGGCACGAAGGTGCTGTTTTCCTTCAAGCCCCACAATGAAAAAGCCTTCCACCTCTACGAAATCAATACCGATGGCACCAACCTGACCCAGCTCACCTTTGGCAACTACGACGATCTCGATCCCGTCTACCTTCCCGACGGGCACATCCTTTTCAGCACCACGCGGGGCCATACCTATGTGCGCTGCATGCCGCCGACGAGCGCCTACCCGCTGGCCCGCTCCGATGCCGATGGGAAGAACATCTACATTCTTTCCCGTGCCAACGAGCCGGATTATCTGCCCTCCGTGTTGCAGGATGGCCGGGTAATTTACACGCGCTGGGAATACACCGACAAGCCCCTCTGGCGTGCCCAGAGCCTCTGGACAATGCGTCCCGATGGCACGCAGGTAAACACGTTGTGGGGCAACCAGAGTGTCTGGCCGGATCTCCTCAAGGATGCGCGGAGTATTCCCGGCAGCCAACGCATCATGTTCACCGGCAGCGCCCACCACGACTGGTTTTCGGGCTCCGTCGGCATCATCGACCCCGACAAGGGCCTCAATTTCCCCGACGGACTCACCAAAGTCACCGCCGATGTGCAATGGCCAGAATCGGGTAATGGCCCCGTTGATCCGGTGGAATCAGAAAATTACCACAGCAGCGGCGCCTACAAGAGCTACTACTCGCCCTATCCGCTCAGCGAAAAGGATTTCATCGTCTCCGCGAACCGCGACGGCAAGTTTGTCTTGTATTTGATGGATGTGGACGGTAACCGGGAATTAATTTACGAGGGGGTGCATAATATCTTTCATGCCATCCCGTTGAAGGCGCGTCAGAAACCGCCCATCATCCCGGACCAGGTGGATTGGCCAACCCGTGAAGAGCGGCTGAACCCCAAGGATGGTGTCATCTTCAGCAGCAACATCTACGAAGGCGCGCCACCGGCACTGAACGGAAAAGCAAAGTTCCTGCGCGTCCTCAGCATCGAGCACAAAACGTACACCTACTGGAACAAACGCCCCTATCTCTCCACGGGCCCCGTGGTCTCGGGCGTGCAGTCGGATGGTGTCAAGCGCATTCTCGGCACGGTGCCCATCGAAAAGGACGGCTCCGTATCCTTTCATGCGCCGTCAGGGATTCCGCTGCATTTCCAGTTGCTCGACGAGCGTTACCGCGCCTTGCAGACCATGCGCAGTTTTACCGGGGTGATGCCGGGTGAGCGGCGGGGCTGCGTGGGCTGTCATGAACGCCACAATGCCACGCCCGAAGCGCCGCTCCGAGCCGCCGCATTGCACCGCGAACCCGACAGAATCACACCGCCGCCCTGGGGTGAAGACAGCATCAGTTGGGAGCGCTACGTCCGCCCGGCCCTCGACCAATACTGTGCGTCCTGCCACGAAGGAGACGGTGAGGCGCGAAAAGTCCTCGACACAACACCACGACCAGGCAAGCTGGGCTTCGATGTGAACTACTGGTTATTCACCGGGCAGCCCGCCTGGGGCCGCGCCTATGAAATGCCCGAGAATCCGCCGCCCGGTTTTGGCATCGCGGGCATGCTCATGGTCGAAGGCTATGGGCAACGCGACCCGAAAGCCTACGCCACGCCTCCGCCCATGACCCAGCTCTCCTACACGAGCAAGCTCATCGACATCGCCTCCAGCGGAACGCACTATAACACCAAGGTTGATCCCGAGAATATCCGCCGCCTCATTCTCTGGGTCGATGCCATGGCCCCCTACCGGGGCAGCGAAGAAATCAGGGAGATCCCCGACCCCGAATTTCAGGGCATCGACTGGCTCGCCATTCGGCCCACGATCCAAAACGCGCCCGAAATCGTGCGGCCAGGGCCGGTGGATTTGGATGGATGAAGACAGGTGCGATGTGGCCGAGCTGCTGACGGAGGTGATGGCGCTGAGTAGGGTGGAACAGCCGTCTCGGCTGTCATGACAGGCCAAAGCCTGTCACCACGAATCTCTTTAACCACATATCTCCAAGCCGTGACCGGCCTGTGACAGCCGGGACGGCTATCCTACATTCTGGCAGTCCCTACGCAAACGCCGCCCATTTCTCTGTGTTCTGCGGGGTGTAGGTATCCAGCGTAACGCTATCCCCAATCACCTTGCGCACGGCATCCAGCGAGTCCAACGCGCCCACGGCCATGGCCTGCACGCCGATGTTCCCCAGCACTGTGGCTTCAATCGGCCCCGTTACCACGGTAACACCGCACGCATCGGCGGTCATCTGGTTGAGCAGTTTGTTCTGTGTACCGCCGCCGATGATGTGGAGGGTATCTGTCTTGCGCCCCAGGGTATCATCGAGGGCCTTTAGGGTCTCGCGGTATTTCAGCGCCAGGCTTTCCAAGGCGCAACGGATAATTTGGCCGTGGGTCTCGGGGATGGGCTGCCCCACCTCGCGGCAGATCTCCTGGATAAGGCTGGGCATATCGTCGGGCGCGAAGAGACGGGGATCGTCGAGATTGATAATAGAGCGGAAGGCCTCGCTTTGCGCCGCTTCTTCCGTAATCACGCTATAATCGAGTTTCGACCCTTCCTGGCGCTCCCAGGAGCGGCGGCATTCCTGCACCAGCCAGAGGCCGAAAATATTCTTCAGGAAGCGAATCTTCCCCCCCACGCCCCCTTCGTTGGTGAAATCCTGGGCCATGCTGGCATCCGTGATACAGGGTTCATCGAGTTCGGCCCCCAGGAGGGACCACGTGCCGCTGGAAAGATAAGACCAGTTCCCACTGTTCCCCGTCGCGGGTACGGCCACCACCGCCGAAGCCGTGTCATGGGTTCCAGGCGCGATAACCGGCGTCTCCGGATTAATGCCGGTGAGTTCCGCGACTTCGGGCAGGATAAACCCGAGATTGGTACCCGGATCCACCGGGTCGGAGAGGATTTCGCGGGGAATGCCAAAGCGCTTGATGAGATCGTCGTTCCACGTGCGCGTGTGGGGATCCAGGAGCTGGGTCGTGGAAGCGTTGGTGTATTCGCAAGCCTTCTTGCCACAGAGCAGGTAGGCTAACAAATCCCCCATAAGCAGAAGATCCTTCGCTGCGGCCAATTGAGGCGAATTTGCCTCCACCAGCGCCAATAGCTGAAAACTCGTATTGAAAGGCAAGAACTGGATGCCCGTGGCCTTGTAAATTTCTTCTTTAGGCACCTTGGCGTAGGCCGCCTCAAACATGCCCTCCGTGCGCTTGTCGCGGTAATGGACCGGGTTCGCCAACACATGGCCCTCGCTGTCGAGGAGGCCAAAATCTACCCCCCAGGTATCGATGGCGATGGCGTCGATATCAGCGGTATGCTCCCGGGCACACTTCGTCATACCCGTTATCATTTCCTCATAGATGCGTGCCAAGTCCCACTGGCGCCGCCCAAGCATGACGAGTCCTTCCGTCCGAAATCGGTGGATTTCTTCCAACGTTATCTTGCTGCCCTGAAGGGTTCCCAAGACGGCGCGGCCACTCTCCGCACCCAGATCAAAGGCCAGAAAACGATATAGGTCTTTCATGGATCATTCCTGTAAAGTTTGTTGCACACTGCGGCGGCCACATATACCCCCGCACCAACGCACACGCGGATATAATATCACGAATGAGGGTGGAGTCGGCTTTCTGATCACGGTAAAATTCGGTTCGGCACTTTCTTGATTTTGGCGTGTCAACCTTCAGGCTGCAAAAACAAATTTCGGGGTGCCACCTACACGCGCAGCCGCTTCGCGGATAAGCTTGTGGGTGCGGGTTCGCGGCAAGAAACTCGAGGCGCATCTTGATGCCAAAAGCGCGTGTTGCACGCCACGACACTGCCTCTAAAACTCCCGGCCTATCGCTGTGCCCCACACCCACAAAGCCACTCGTACCTCGTGTCTGTGTAGGTGGCACCCATCGAGATCAGGAAGTCTGGGAATGCGCAGTCCGGTACCCGTGGGCCTGCTGGCAAAATCTTCTTTTTCCACAACGACTAAAACGTCAAGGGCGTCGCGCCGTGCTCTTCGATGAGGTATTGTCGCGCCTCCCCCGCTGCGTAGATGGATCCGGTAATAAGAAGGGGACATTCCGCGCTCGCCAAGGCAAGCCCTCGAAGAATGGCATCCCCCAGCCTTTCGTCGCGGTGGTAGCTTCCCGGCTCAAGGTCTGTGGCAAGTTCTTCCACGGGCGTAGCGCGCTTGCCCTCGAATTGCGTCAGGATAAGATGGCGGGCCTTGGGTCGGAGGGCCGCCAGCATACCCTCGGCATCTTTGTCGGATGATGCCGCGAAGACCACCACACATTCATCAAAGAGCTCTGCGAGTCGTTCCGTACCCGCCCTGTTATGGGCTACGTCAATTATTACCGGTGGGTCGTCGAGCACTTTTTCCAGGCGACAGGGCCACGCGACCTTAGCCAAGCCCGTCTCCATATGTTCCTGGGTCAATTCGGGGAAGGCAGACACAAGTTCACCCGCCAGAGCCACCGCCACGGCTGCGTTGGCCCCCTGGCATGAACCGGCCAAACCCAGTGGAACATCTACAAGAGAACGCTCTGCACTGACATAGGTAAGCCGTTGTTCCCAGGGCGCGCCCTCCAGCCGAAAATCGAAATCCTTCATCACCTGCAAAACCGGCGCATCCGCTTCCGCCGCACGCAGGTGGAAAACGCCCAGGGCTTCTGACTGTGTCTCGGTAGTTACCAGGGGCACCCCCTGCTTGATGATGCCCGCCTTCTCAGTGGCAATAGCCTTGATGGTATCGCCCAGAAAAGCCGTATGATCCAAGTCAATATTGGTGATGGCCGTGACCAGGGGCTGGACGACGTTGGTACTGTCGAAGCGACCACCCATCCCAACCTCAATCAACGCAATATCGACCTTCTCCTGGGCAAAGTAGCGAAAAGCGATGGCCGTGTTCATTTCAAAGAAGGTGGGGCATTGAGCCATTCCCTCGGCGATTTCTCGAAAAAACTGGATATTCTCTTCCAAGGCCGACTCAGGAATGGCTTCGCCATTAATGAGAAAACGCTCCGACACATCGATAAGGTGGGGACTCGTAAAGCGGCCCACCCGATACCCCGCCGCTGAAAGCATGGCGGCCAGCATGGCCACGACGCTCCCCTTGCCGTTTGTACCACCCACATGAACGGTGGGATAGGCCAGATGCGGATCGTCGGCCGCACGAACAAGGGCCTGGATGTTATCCAAGCCCAGTTTAATGCCGTGCAGCGTTAAGTCGAAAAGGTACTGCCGCAAGGGTGTCCGCGACCGCGCCGTTGGCACCGTGTTCATGCTTCTTCTTCGGTCCCCGAAGCAGCGGTCGCCATCGCGGGTTCTTCTTTCTCCGGCGTGTAATTCTCCAGATCCTTGTCGGCCGAGGGGGCCAGGTAGCGCAGGAGCTTGCCCAGATAGGCACGCATTTCGGGGCGGGTCACGATCTCATCCACGAAACCGTTGTCCCGCTGATATTCCGCACGCTGAAACCCTTCGGGAAGCTTAATTCCGAAGGCACCCTCAATAAGCCGGGCTCCCGCAAAACCGATATAAGCCTTGGGCTCTGCGATGGTTACGTCACCCAAGTTCGCGAAGCTGGCGAACACGCCGCCCGACGTGGGGTCGGTCTGAACCACGATGTAGGGCAAGCCGGCCTCGTTAATCTGGCGCACGGCATCGGCCGTCTTGGCCATTTGCATGAGGGCCAGAATGCCCTCCTGCATACGTGCGCCACCGGAAGCCGATATCATGATGAGCGGAACCTTGTTGACGATAGCATCCTTTACGAGGCGACAGAACTTCTCACCTACAGCGGACCCCATACTTGCCATAACGAACGTCGAATCCATGCAACCCAGGGCGCAGCGAACCCCTTCGATGCGGGCCATGCCCGTAACCAGGGCCTCATTCAATCCAGACTGTTTCCGAGCCCGTCCGATGCGCTCGGCATAGGTTTCTTTACCGACCGAAAACTCCAACGGGTCATCCGCCGTGATATTGGCATGGGTCATCTCGAAACTACCCGAATCCACAAGAAGCTCGATACGCGCGAGGGATTGGATCCGGTAGTGGTGCCCGCAATTTGGGCAAACCTGCATGTTTTCCTCGATATCCGCCTGATAAACGGTCTGCTTGCAGCCGTCGCACTTCTTCCATAATCCGTCGGACACGGCGCTCTGGGGTCGCTTCTTTCGGCCAAAAGGCGTTCGTGTAAAAAAGGCCATAGCTTACTGTCCTCCTTCCGTCACTTCAAGGGCTTCTTCCGCGACCTTGGTTGGGAAATAAACGAGCCTGCCACAGTGACTGCACGGAATAAACTTGCCGCCCAGAATTTCATTTACATTTTGCGCGGTAATCCCCATAAAACAGCCCGAGCACGACTCTCCCTGCAGGGGCACCAAGGCCGCACCGGTCTTCTTTGCGCGACGAATACGATCATATTTTCGCATGTGGGCAGGATCGATGTCGTCAAGCAGGGGCTTGCGCTGCGCCTCAAGGGCCTCCCGCTCGGATACCGCCACAGCCAATTCTTTATCAATTTTTGAGCATTCGGAGGTTATCTCGGCCTCTTCCCCCGCTATGCGCTGCTTGTCCTCGTTGAAGCGAGTCTCCGCATCATCCATCTGCTCCATGATGACCAGAATACGATCTTCCTTTTGGCTGATCTTTTTCTTGATGGACTCCATTTCATGGAGGAGGGCCTGGTACTCTTCGTTTTTCTTAACGGCGATGAGCTGCCCCTCTTTTTTCAGGATTTCTTCCTGACTCGCCGAAATGTCGGTCTCACACTTCCTCTGCTCCACCATCAGCCCCTTGAACTTCGCCTCGCTCTCCTTGAGTTCATCTCCGAGACGCTTCTTGTGAATATCAAATTTGCTCTTCTGCTTGGGTATTTCCGTCTCCCGCGCGCGAAACTTTTCTATCTGTAGGTCGAGATTCTGTAGGTCTAACAACTTCTTCAATGCTTCACGCCTCCGCGCCAGTTCAACTGAAAATGCGCTTCATTATACTCTTTATACTCCTGGACCAACCAGGACTCTGGACATAAAAAAACCGCAGCCCTAAGCTGCGGTTGTAATATTCGCTTCCAAATGGAAATGCGCACCCGAAAAAGGACGACACAAAATCGGCACAACGTCCGTAAGCCCAGACGCTTGCCTTTTTCTGGTGCCCATCATAACTCTAACCAAAAAACTCATCCCTTAATGATACCGGTTATACGGGCAAACTGCAATCCCGCTTCGGAGCGCGCTCAATGGCAATTTCACCCGTACGAACCAACTCCCTGATCCCGTAGGGCCGAAGCATATCAACACACGCCCCTACTTTCCCCTCCGCGCCGATCACCTCGATGGTCAGTGAGTCTGGTCCGACATCCACAACATTGGCTCGGAAGATACTCGCAATCTCCACGACTTCGGCACGAAGAGCTTTGTCGACCGACACTTTTACGAGCACGAGCTCGCGCTCGATAAAGGATGATGCCGTTAGATCGGTCACTTCAATCACGTCGACGAGCTTATTGAGCTGCTGCATCATCTGAAAGAGGATGTTGTCATCCCCGCGAATCACGACGGTCATGCGGGATATAGTAGGATCCATCGTCTCGCCCACACAGAGGCTGGAAATGTTGTAGCCGCGTGCGCTGAACAGGCCGGAAACCCGCGCAAGCACGCCAAAGTGATTTTCCACGAGAACGCTAATCGTGTGTTTTTTCATCTGATCCACTATCTCGTTCCTCCCCGCTGTCTTTTCTGGGCAGCGTGCCTATATGGCTTCAATTAAACGCGCTCATTGCTGACGCTATACCTTCGACAGACCAGAGCAACGCGGCATCAACGCCTCGGCCAATCAGCAACTCCACCTCATCACGCTCTTCCGGCATGAACTTGGACAGTACGTGGTCGGCCAAATCGCTGCTCCGTCTATCATCACCCACCCCCATGCGCATTCGATGGTAGTCGCGACTGCCAAAGCGTTCGATGATCGATTTCAGGCCGTTGTGACCACCCGCACCACCACCTGCCCGCAGACGGATTTTGCCGAGAGGCAGATTAATATCGTCCACCACGACCAAGAGGTCGGCTGGATCGTAGATTGCGTTGCGGCTGACGCGTGCGATGCAATCGCCGCTGCAGTTCATGTACGTCTTGGGTTTAACCAGCAGGAGCTTCTCGCCGCGATACGTCGCCTGGGCGAGCAATCCCTGATGCTTTTCCCGATCAAAGGCTACACCTACAGCCTCCGCGATCCGATCCAAGACCATGAAGCCAAGGTTATGCCGGGTATTCTTATAACCCGGACCCGGATTACCCAAGCCTGCGATAATCTTCATAGCGATAAGCCTACCTTTTCGATGACTACAGCACGAAGCCGTCGCACATCGACTAGGCTTCGGCGGTTTCCTCTCCTTCTCCTCCACCTTCACCATCAGCAGCATCCACCGCAACGCCCTCTTCACCCTCTTCCGTGGTGGTCTCTTCGACAACACGCGGTGCGTGAATAGAGATAATAGTCCGGTCAGCCTCCGTCAAAATTGTCATGCCATCAGGCGTGGTCAAATCGGAAACGTGCAAACGCCCACCGATCGCAATATCGGTAATGTCAATCTCAAAATTCTCAGGAACTTCGAGGGGCAGACATTCGATACGCAACTCACGGACGTGCTGATCGGGAACGCCGCCTTCTACAATACCGACGCAGTGGCCAACCAGTTTGATGGGCACATGCGTCTGAATCGCCTTATCCAACTGAATCCGCAGGAAATCGGCGTGCATCACGTGATCCTTAATCGGATGGTGCTGCAGCGCTTTGATCATGATCGGGCCGCTCAACTCGGGCTTGTCTTCCACGTCGAGTTGCACGACGGCGTGTTCACCCTGAGCACTATGGACGAGGACTTCAAAAGCCTTGGCATTGATTGCAACGGAAAAATTTTCCGTGCTCTCGCCATAGACCACACCGGGAATCTCCCCAGCCATGCGCCTGCGGCCTGCTGGTCCTTTACCCGTCTCATTCCGGGTCGCTACTTTAAGTGTCTGTATTTCCATGCTTGGCTATGCCTCCGAATCACGTCAGTTCTTGAAGAGATTACTGACCGATTCATCCTTGTGGACTCTGCGAATGGCCTCCCCTATTAACGGAGCAAGGGAGAGCACCCGAACTTTGGGGCTGCTCTGTGCCTTTTCCGTAAGGGGAATTGAATCGCATACGAGTATTTCTTCCAGTTCCGAGTTTTCTATATTATCCAAGGCCGGGCCACTAAACACAGGATGGGTGGCGCAAGCACGCACCGACAATGCCCCGTGTTCCTTAATAGCCTTCGCAGCCTTGGCGAGTGTGCCAGCTGTATCAATCATATCGTCGAAAATAAGAGCGTTGGTGCCCTCCACATCGCCGATAATGTTCATTACTTCCGCTACGTTTTCTTTTGGACGACGCTTGTCTACGATGGCAAGGGGCGCGCCAAGTCGATTGGCGAACTCACGCGCACGACTCACGCTCCCCGTGTCAGGCGACACGATCATCAGGTTGTCCTGAACGGCATGGTGATGCTTCAGGTGGTTCACAAAAACTACTTCAGCGGATAGATGATCCACCGGGATATCAAAAAAGCCCTGGATCTGTCCGCAATGCAAATCAACCGTCAGAACACGGTCCGCGCCGGCCGCAGTCAGCAAGTTCGCCACCAGCTTGGCCGTGATGGGCACGCGAGCCTTGTCCTTGCGGTCCTGCCGGGCATACCCGAAATAGGGCAACACCGCCGTGATCCGCTCTGCGGAAGCACGCTTCGCCGCGTCGATCATGATCAGCAGTTCCATCAAATGGCGATTTACAGGGGGCGACGTGCTATTCACAAGATAGACATCACGCCCGCGGATATTATCCGCAATCTGGACACGTATTTCACCGTCAGAAAAACGACCCACGCTGGCACGCGCCGGCGCGCAGTCCAAGTGCTCACAAATCCCACTGGTGAGGGCTACGGAGGCACCACCACTGAAGACTTTCATGTCGCTCGTATAAGCCACAGAAATGCTGATCCTTTACCAGATAGTCCTCCGCATGGGAGGAAAAATGGCAGGGGCGGTAGGATTCGAACCTACAATACCCTGCACCAAAAGCAGGTGCCTTACCATTTGGCCACGCCCCTGTAAAGCCCAGCCATTGTTGACGGCCTTGCGGACTATGATCGACCCCACGAGAAGCAACAACAAGGCTGGTCCGCGTCAGGGCATCGAGGGAGTGAGGAGTATAGCAACTGTACAATTGCCAAGTCAACGTTCGGAATCTAAAATTGCCATGCCCGAGGCGCCCGGCGCCCCGAGAATCACCATAGGCGCTACGTCAGCGCACGGCCCTGATCTCGTCCAGAATAGTCAGTGTCTTACGGCACAATTCGTCGGCCTCCCCCGAAATAGCTCTCCCTTGGCCCCGGCGAAGTCGAAGACGTAGTTCAGCGGCCTTTCGCGCCAGGGGCAGGACGGCAATCCCCATATCTCGTGCGCGCTCCATATACCCGTTCCCAATCAGCCGACACAAGGCACCATCACAGGCACAAAGTGCGGCTCCGGCTTTCGTCAGCGCACTCTGGGCCATCGCAAGGTCGGGTGCTGTGTAGAGCACATTAACAAGCTGCTCTTTGGTTTCCAGCGTTATCCGTGAGTCCTCAATGGGATCCCGCGTACCCATTTGCCGAATATTGCGTTGAATTTCAGACACATCCAGGTTGTATCGACGAGCCAAACCCAAATTAATAGCAACTTGGCGCTGATCGTCTTCTTGCAAGCGCTTAATAACAGCATCGCGCCAATGCTCGCACACATCGACCTCCGCCACAAGCAGAATCTGCCCCTGGCCGGGAAACATTTCGAGGTGCCGCCGACGCTCGGCAGGTTGCCAATTGCGACTTCGGACGAAATCGGTCATATCATAGACTTCCAGCCCACGCGGAAGGGCATCAGGAACCTCGATATTCACCGTGGTCACCTCGCTCAGCTCATTGCTAATTACGTAGAGCAAAAGAAAGTCCGGTCCCGACAGCCAACTCCACTGAATCGCGGGCAAATCCGCAGGGCGTAACGACTTATCGTGTTCTTTCCAGGTTATATCAAAGTCACACGCAGGGGGAGCGTCCAATGGCGTGGCGCTGAGAGCCAAGGGAGTAAGCGCATAAAAACGCTCCATGCGGTGGCCCAGCTCCGACCAGTTGTCACTGAAATTCAAGAAGGGGCCTGTCAAGGAGCGCTGCGTATTGCCTTCCACCCAGATAGGATCGTTGTGGTAGGTGAAGGCAAACCAACCCCGTGCGCCATGGGCGAACGCCGAGTTAATCATCAGGCGCATCTCAGGACTGGTATTCCAAGCAGGCGTATCGGTCGTGTACACGAAAGCGGGTGCAATCACCCACAGGTGCTGCCCACCCACCTGCTCGAAGTGGGCGTGAATCATCTTGCCCAATTCCCACGGCACATGCGACTTAAAATGGGCAATGCCAGCGACGGGAAAGTGGGGCGCAAAAAGGGGAAAAGAACTCGGATCCCGCATAATCGCTACCAGCGGGTGATTGGGGTCCGCCTCGCGGATGAGGGCCTGGGCCGTCATATGCATGTTAAAGGTATGGGCCGGCGGCTCATTCCTGATGGCCCAGCCAAGCAGTGCCGACGAATCGGCATAGGGACGAATATCTCGTTCGACAAGGCGGACAGGATCGGCCAAAAACTCTTCGTCTGACCAATCGTGATGGGCGAGAATGCGAATCCCGTAGGACTCCGCCAAACCCAGCACCTCACGCCATTCGGACGGAGTCAATTCGCTTATCTCTTCGAGGGCAACGGCGTTGTGATGGTGCCTGGCGACATCTTCAAGAGCCAAACGCCAATAGTCGCGAAACGACATCTCCATGCACGCAGCCATCCGCTTGGCCGTCCCCGCCTTCATGCAAACACCAAGGGGCATGAAGTCATCCAGCACCGGATAGTGCGGCGGCTCGGGATTGGCAAAACGGATATTCCGCGCAGCATCGCACGCAGTGCGTTCGGCCTCGCTCATGGCCCGGAACCGGACTGAACGTATCAACATGGATTCCGTCTGCCGACGATTTGCGTAGAGCCGAAACGTCACCGTGTCTATCTGCTCGGGAAACCCATTGTATTGAATCAGACGGGCAATCGTTTGCCAGGAATCCGTGGGTTCCAATCCGTCGAAGTGGGTGCCCCCGTCGTAACCCAGCACCCAGACAGGACGGGCCGTAACCGACTGGCATCGATAGGTTATTTCGGCAATCGGATAGCGGCTGAGATCAACGGGAAGGCGATCATCTTTCCAGCGGCGGGAGCTGAGCGCCACCCAGAAACTCGGCTCATCAAGGGAAAGATTATCAATTTGGCGCACGCCTTCAAAGCGCCCCGTGAGCCGGACTTCCGCACCGGTCCCTTCCCGCTCTGCCGGAATTACCTGCCACTCTCGGAAAGCGTCATCATCTGCCAGGTTCCACTGCACGATGTCCTCGGCGCTAAACTCAACGTAGTCAAGGCTATCCCTGAGTTCGGGGTCGGGCTGTTCGAGCAGCGTACTGATATATCCTGCATACTTGTACTTCATTGGTCTTCGAGCACCTTTCCCACAAACGTTCGACCCGGCAGCCCGTTGTAGAAACAAGCGGGGCTATCAGTGATACTATCCAAGTAACGAGAAGAAACGCAACCGGCATCATTCAAACCGTTGTATGAAAGGGTCGCCCATGAAGCATGTAAAAACCGTATCGCGCACACCCGGCACCGCCAGCACCGTTATCGATACCGTTTCGGAATCCAAGATCGAAGCGAAGGAAAGCCTCGTAAATGGCAAGTCCGGCGGACTGTGATGCCCCACCATCCGAGAACCGAGAGAAAACAACGGGGCGCATGTCGCGAAAGCTGACGAAATGAACGGGCCAACTCGAAAACGACTCGAGACGCTGCTTCAGACGCCCAGTCCTTCGGGCGCGGAGACAGCGCTTCAGGACCTGTGTGCTCGCTATCTTGAGGACCAGGTGGGGACCATCACCCGCGATGTTCACGGCAACCAATACTACCCCTTGGCAGCAGGCCATCCCCGGCGCATCATGCTCTGCGCCCATGCCGACGAAATTGGACTCATGGTTCAAGGCATTGACAAGGAAGGTTTCTTGCGTGTCACGGGTATTGGCGGCGTGGACCCCAGCACACTGAGTGGACAACGGGTGCGAACAGGAAAGGTGCCCGGTGTCATCGGTCGGCGGGCTATCCATCTCCAATCGAAAGAGGATAGCGACACGGCCCTGTCTATTGATACGCTCTGGATTGATATTGGAGCACGCAACAAGAAAGAAGCGGAACGCCTCGTCCATATCGGTGACACCCTAACCCTCGACACGCCGGTGACGTGGCTGCGCAATGACCGTGTTGCTGCCCGTGGGCTGGACAATCGCATTGGCGTGTTTATCCTGATGGAAAGCATGCGGCGGCTGGCGCGGCGAAAACTCGCGGTGGATATAATCGGCGTTACAACGGTCCAGGAAGAGATCGGGCTGCGGGGCGCCACCACCAGCAGTTACCAGTGCGCACCCCATGTCGCGGTGAATCTTGATGTCAACTTCGCCACCGACCACCCGGATGGCGAACCCGAACGGTGGGGCGATACCGGCCTCTCAAAAGGCCCTATCCTTGCCCATGGCCCCGGTGTCAACCCCCGGCTACTCTCAGAATTCAAGGATGTGGCGCAACGCGCCCACATACCGACCCAGGTTCGCGCCGAACCCGACGCCGACGGCACCGACGCGGGTGCCCTCCAACTCGCCCACGACGGGGTGGCTGTCATAGACATAGGCATCCCAAACCGCTATATGCACACCGCCGTTGAGATGATTTGTCTGCACGATGTGCAGCACTGTATCGACCTGCTCACCGCGTGGGTTGTGCAATGCAAAAACGACGTGGATTACACGCCCCGCTGATTGGGAGCGTAGGCGTCTCGACCGCATCGCACAACAGAGCGTGCGACGTTTTTCGTGCAACTTCGTTGCACTATGCAGGCGGGCCGCCTGCGCTCCCAATAGTCCTACTCCCGTTTTGACCCTACGGTATGCCCACAAACTCGAAATTCCCAACATTCCGTCCTGATCAGGTATCATAGCGCCCCTAACCTCGGAAGGATAATTACCCATGCGAAAAGAGTCCCTCGATTTCCTGAAAAAACTACTCAGCACCCCGAGTCCCTCTGGATTTGAGGAAAAAATACAACGGGTCTGTAAAAAATATATGGAGCCCTACGCGGACGAGATTTACAAGGACGTCCACGGCAACCAATACCACGTCATTAACAAGAAGGCCGACCTCCGCATCATGCTTGCGGGCCATGTCGATGAAATCGGACTCATGGTCAACACCATCGACAAGGACGGCTTCCTCGGCTTCGTGCCCATCGGCGGCGTGGATAGCGCGGTTCTCGGCGGACAGCGCGTTACGGTCCACGGCAAGGGTGGCCCTGTCCCCGGCGTTATCGGTCGAAAAGCCATCCACCTCACCCCCGCGAAGGACCGCAACAAGGCCCTCGAAATGCACGAGATGTGGATCGACATTGGCGCAAAGGACAAAAAGGACGCGGAGAAGGTAGTGGGCATCGCCGATCCCATTACCATCGCGGTTGGCTACCAGGAGCTACGCAACGACATGGTCGTCGCCCGTGCGCTGGATGACCGCGTGGGTGCCTTCGTCATCATGGAAGCGGTGCGCCTGCTGGCCCGAAAAAAGATTAACGTGGCGCTCTATTGCGTTACCACGGTGCAGGAAGAAATCGGACTGCGCGGCGCGACCACCAGCAGCCACGGCTGCAATCCCCACGCGGGTCTTGCGGTGGATGTCGCCTGGGCCCCCGATCATCCCCGTGGCGAAGGCAGCCGCTACGGCGAAACGGCCATCGGAGACGGCCCCATCATCAGCCGTGGACCCAACATCAACCCCGTGGTCCACAAAGGCATCCTGGATGCCGCCAGGAAAGCGAAAATCCCCCTCCAACCCCTCGCCGCACCCCGGGGCACCGGCACCGATGCCAACGCTATGCAATTGAGCCGCGGCGGTGTTGCCACCGCCCTCATCGGGATTCCCAACCGCTACATGCACACGCCCGTGGAACTGGTCTCGCTGAAAGACGTGGAGAACGCCTCCAAGCTAATCGCCACGTGGATACAGGGCCTGAAAGCCAACACGAGTTTTATTCCGAAATAAACATCCAGGGACTGACGCGGCCAAACGGCGGCGCAGTAGGCTGATTCGACATCGCTATTGTGTTTGTAGCGGCCCGAACAGGACACCGTAAATGGCCGTGGCTGTCCCGCTGTTGGGGGAGTTGGCTGCGGTCTATCATCGCCACAAGGGACATCCACAGCCATCTAAGAGCTTCTTGTTTTTCCGAATCGCACGGGAAGATTCGAGGTGGCATCGTTACTGCAACAGGGGTGTGGCTGCGTCAGTCCCTGAGATGCAGACACCACACCTATACAACATCAATGGAGCGAGGCTTTGCCCCAGACCACAACCCTGGCAGCAAGGCGCTCACTCCCACACACCCGATGATAATCCAGCCGAGGGGTCCCGTCCAAGGGGGGGTGGACTGTTGGAATAGGTGTTCCCAGAGGCCGGAGGCTTGGGCCGCAAAACCGCCCAGCGCGAGGGCGCAGAGTCCCAGGTGTTGTGTTCGGTTCTTTATCTGACCGAGCACCACGCTCAACACAACACCCAGAGCCACAAACCGCAATTGGGTGCCCGCCATACCGTCGAAGTCCCCGATCTCCCGGTGCCATCCGTAGAGGAAGGGGAAGAACCAGAGTCCCCAGAAAACACCAACAATCACGTAGGCGGGCAAAGCACCAAGGGGCATAAGGCGGGGCAAGAGGAAGCCGCGCCAGCCGAATTCCGATGCCACGGCGACGACGGCGAAGAGGGCCGCGAGTCCCACGCTCAGGAACGGGTAGGACAGAAAAACAACGTAGGGCGCGATGGCCCTAACGTCGGGATCCAAAGGGCGGGGCGAAACGGATTCGACTTCATTCAGTAGCCCTGCCAAATTCCATTGCGGATGGCTGAGGCCGAGGAGCGCCGCCAAACCGTAGGCCACGGCAAAAACCGCGATGGGCATTGCGAGCACGCGCAACAGGCCCGGCAGGGGGATGGGCCAGAGTCGTGTCGGATCCGCCGGTGTCTTTGCGAGAACAAGAAACCCGGCGAGCAACGCCGATACGGCAGGAATCCCCATGAGGGCCACTTGGGCGAGGTATTGAAAAAGATTCGGGGATTGGAATTCGATGGCCCCTTGGGAAATAAGCACGAAACACAGTACGAAAACGAGCGAGAAACTAAGGCCCAGGTAGAGGGCAATGCCTTTGATATCCATGTTTGCTAGCACTCCGTATAGCGAGAGTCGTGACAGGTTTTCAGGCGGATTGTTATTTTACCGCCCGAAAGGCGCATCCCACCATGGGAAAATTTTGACCACGAATGGACACCAATGAACACGAATTAATGACACAAAATTATTGACCACAAAAAACGCAGAGAGCCCAAAGAGTAGTCATACTGACAAAATATGTAGGGCGACCGTCTCTGCTGTCAGATTCCCAAGTGGGAGGAGGCCGTAAACGGCCTGTGACAACCGGGACGGATGTCCTACATTCTACGCTCTTCGTGGTGAAAAACATTCTTGGTCTCGGCCAACGGCACCCCAAGTCCATTCGTGGTGCAAATTAAATTTATCTTCTGGGCGGTGGCGGCACGGGGGCGTCTGCTCCTGTGACTTCCTCCCCTGCTGCCGGTGTTGATTCCGTTATTCGCTGGTATTGAACCATCCCATTGGCCGCCAGCTTTACCACGACGGGCAGGTCGACATCCGGCTCGGACAGGGCAAACACGATGCTTTGCGACTTATAGGGCGGGATGGACACCGCCGCCCTGCGTGGTGCAATGGACAACTCGGGGAACTTAGCAAGCTCGGGCCAGTGCGCCGGTGCCACGATTACATCCAAATAGCCTTTGCCATACACGCTGCTGTCGTTTCGGATATTCACCCGAAGCTGGGCACCATTCCGACTGGTCTCCATCAGATAGGGCGCTTCGTTGGTCATGAGGACATCGCGATAGACCTGGCCTTCAAATTTAGTCTCGGCAACCACGGCCATTTCCCCGTCCATGCCAGGGGTGCGGGCCATCTGGACTGGCTCTACATGTTTTTGACCGGGCCCGAGATTGTAATAAAAACTCTGGGGCCCAAAGCTCAACCCGGATGTCACCTCCAGCGTGACGGAACCCTGCACCGTGCGGTCGGTCGTGTGGTTGCTCAGCACCACCTCGATGGCGGGCGATTCTCCGGCCAGGGCACCGCGCAGCAGCAAGCCAATCGGCATTTTCCGCAAGGGAGCCGCACCGCGCCTCTCGTCCCAATACCGCGTCTCCAGCACGCCATAAGGGTCCGTTTCCCGGCCCAACCGCGCGATTCCATCCAGGGGCTTGGCAACCGTTGGAAGAAACCAGAGCGGCAAGAACTGAAATCCATCAACTTCGAGCTCGACCTCCGCACCAGAAACAGACCACGGGGTCTGGGGCAATTCGAGCACATCCGCCGTGCGTGCTTCCGCGATGTTGCTGCTGCTGCGCAGAACGCCCGACCAACGCTGTCCCGTCGGCTCCCACGCGTGAAGGCTGTAGCCATCACGGGGGTGAAAGGCCGTGCGTGTGTTGGTGGTCGTGGGAAAGCCCGCAGGCTTCAATCCAGCCACCCGAAGTCCCCTGGGTTCCACCTCCAAAAAGGCCTGTTGGGTGGGCAGTTCACCGGGATGAATATCCGTCACGGCGACAATCGGCTTGATGGCGTAGCGTGCCGCCGCTGCGGGAACCTGTGCATCCCGCCACGTGTCCTGAAAGGGAAAGATGGCGTAGGAAAAGGACGTGCGGGTCAGCATCTGACTTCCATCGCCGTCACGGCGCTCCAGGGGAGTACGATGTTGCAGCCCCAGAAGCAATCGGCCATCGCGCTGCTGGGACACCGACATGGTATCCGAAAAAAGAAGGGCGCAACCTTGGGTCGTTTCCTGCTGAATGCGACTGGGCACATAGGCTGAGGGCGGCAACAAGTAGCGTTGGCCAAGGCGCACGGCCCGCGTAAGGCTATCGGCAAGCTCCGCGCTCTGGGAGGGCGTAAGTCCGCCAAGCATGAGGGTGGGCACGGGGGCCATGCCATCGGGAACATTTTCATCGTGGAGCAACAGCCGCGCGCCGCCCGGAATCCGCTCGATGTATTCGGTCACCCGCTCGTCGGACAACTGGGCAAGCAACCCTTCGCAAAATCGATTCTGGTCGGGACTCCCCAGCACAATGCGCATCCGGTAGCCCGACGCCAGATAGGCGTTGCTGTCTTGCTCCGTCGTACTGTCGGTCCAGAGGAAGTCGGGCTTCACCGGCGCATCCGACTGAAGAATGCTCGGAATGCCCCGGCCAATCAGGGCCTTCTGCAAATCACGCGCGGCCCGCTCCAGCACAGCGGTCGGGCCATAGACAATTATCGCAGGTTCCCAGGGCACCACGCCGCCCGAGCCCACCTGAATCAGATCGTTGGCGCTGAGGGCGGCCCACTGATAGGCGGGATAGGGCACGGTCCCCCCCACGTTTTCTCCGCCACGGGTCTTTAAGACAAAGTCGTCCTGTCCCCGCGCGCCGACCATGGCCCCGAAGCGTTCCCCCACCAAGAGGCTGGCACCCTCGTGGGGAAGCTGAAAGGAGGCGACCGCTGCCTTTCCAGCCAGGGAGACGCCATCGAGGAGTGTTTCGCAATAGACCCAGGGCACGCCCGCGTAGAGGGTGTAGTGCTGTTCCAGCGAGCCAGATTCCAACGGCGTTATGACGGAGATCCGTTCCCGGAAAGCCGAATGATCGGACGTGATCGTTGTCGGCGTGGGCATGTCCTCCCCGGCGGAACGTGTCCAAAGCTCGGTCCCCCCACGATTCTCCGATTCATCTTCGGAAAGGAACAGGATTTCGTTCATGAGGCCCGCAGACACTTCGGCACCGGTTTTCTTGTTCAAGATCGACTGGAGCGCTCCAGTCTCCGGGTCCACAAAAATCGCCAGGTACTCATTCTCGATTTGCAGGTCCGCGCCAGCGACCGGGGCGGGCAAGCGGCCTGTTGCGCCCACGTAATACGTCGCGTAGCCAAAGGGCGGCAGTGCATCGGCAACAAACTCGATAAGCTGCGCACCCTGGTAGGACCGAACGATAAAGGACACTGCGGTGCCCTCCTCGTCGACGAGGGCCAGGCCGCTGGGTGCTTCGATTGGCAGCCGGGCCGTTACTGGAATCGTGGCACGCTCGCTTGACGGATTGAAGACGACCAGGGCCTGAAAGTCGCCCTGATTCAAGGGACTCTTCCCCGCCGTATCAATAGAACCCGCCAAAAACTCGCTGCTCCGCCGAATGCTGTCCGCCGTCCATTCGGCCACCTCCCGGTATCCGGCGAGAGCATCGAGCACTTCTTCCTCCTCCCGAGGCACGCCAAGCTGCGCCGGGGTGCTGTAATAGAGCAACTGGCGCCAGGCAAATTCCATGGCCGCATGGGGATAAACCGCGCCCTGCAGGCTCGCCAAGGTTGCCAGGGTTTCCGCGTCTTCCAATTGCCGGGCGACCTCGCCATGGGTCCGTTGCAGCAGGGGCATGGACAGCAGCGCACCCGGTTGACCCAGGTTGAGATTAATCGCCACGGGCGCAATGGCAATCTGAACGCCTTCACCCAAGCCCATGAGTTCCTCGAAAAAGGTCGCCGCGCCCCCGTCGTCCAGCCGAATGCGGGGGTAGGCACGGGCGAGATCCCCGACGCTGCCACGATAGAAAGGTTCGGGGGGCGACACCACATTTTCCAGCACAAGGACGTCCGTTGCTATGCCTTGGTTGAGCAGTTCACGACGCTGCAAGGCCACCATTTCCCGGAGGTCATCCACATTGGCCGGGCCTTGGGCCACCAGCTTGCGACGAAGATAGCGTGTATTGCCCGTAAGATCATAGAGGCGGCTCAAGGGATGGAGGCCCGGCGTATCCAGATTGCTCACCATGCCCGTGATGGGCGTGTAACGAAGCAATTGGGCCGTTTGGGGAGCGATGGCCGGCACGTCCCACGCCAAGTAGTGCGGCGTGGTGCTATTGAGGTGGCTTCCGGCCATGTGCAGTCCCAGTTGGAGGTTGCGCCAGAGCAGGGTTCCGCCAACAACCCGCTCGTCGATGGGCGCGTAGCCGCTCCGCACCGTAACGGCACCCTCCTGCGTTGCCCGTTTCAGATCTTCCCGCAAGTCAGGAAAAGCCACGAAGGGCTTGTGCCAAGCGGACGCATAGCCCAAATCAAAGCCGTAGCCCGGGGATTGCCGCCAAAAAAACAGTTGCCGCTTTGCGCTGCTCAGATAGTCGGCATCGGACATGGGCGCATCGGAATCCGACATGGTGTGGCCCGTAATCACCCGCACCACGCCGCTTTCGCCCGCGCCAGAATTCAGCACCACAGTATCGGTGAAAGCTGCGGTAGCATCGCCACTGACCAACCGGACGGACACCGTGATTCCACTGCCGGCCCCGCTACTTTTCAGCGGCAGGGCCACGGAGACCTGGCGGGTTTCCCCGGCGTTGAGCGCTTCAATCTCCACCAACTGCGGAAGAGGCATGCCGGGCACGGCGATGAGCGCTTCCACCGGCTCCGAAATTTCTTCTGTGGGATTGTTCAGCGTAAGCAAGACATCCTGCTTCAAATCGCCCACAAAGCCAGAGAAGGTGCCCGCATCTTCCAACACCGGAACGTAGACCAGCTTGTCGCCCAAAGGCTTGGTCTCGTGCAGTTTCAGCGACAGGGCGAAGCCGCTCGTCTTGCGCAGACGGGG
Organism: Candidatus Hydrogenedentota bacterium; assembly: GCA_024280935.1. Lineage (GTDB taxonomy): Bacteria > Hydrogenedentota > Hydrogenedentia > Hydrogenedentales > JAEUWI01 > JAEUWI01. The sequence goes on along the minus strand of JAJRPE010000155.1, from coordinate 8,793 downwards.
ACGGTTGGCCATGCTCCCCGCCGTGAGCTGGGCGACACTCAATCCCCTGGCGCGGGCCATGGCAGCATAGTCCGCGCCGGGCACCTCGAAGATCACCAGGTTGCTGCCCCGACGAAGTCCCACCGCAATCTGGTCCTTGCCCACCGTATCGAAAGGCCCCGCTTCGTAGTCGGCCACGGGAAAGCCATTGGCCCAGATGCGCACGCCCAAGGGCGACTCCAAATCAAGGAGAAGCCGCGTCCGATTGGGCGAGGACACATAGAAGGCCGCGTAGGCCACACCCACGGCTTCGCCGGGAAAGAATGGAGCGAGATCCAGCTCGGGGCCGGTCGTGCCCGCCTGCTGCCATATCGCTTCATCGCCGCCCTCTGGCCGTGGAATCCGCGTCAGATGACGGGGCCGCATCCGGGCAATACCGCCGCCGAGCTCCATGAAGTCCCTATCGCTGAGCACAGCCGCATCATCGCGAATCGCCGCTAGAATACCACCGGGCACATCGGGCGTAAAGGGTCCGCATACGAGCCAATGGGCGATGTAACCCCGGTCCAGGATTGGGGCCATTGCCTCGGCAGGATCCTGGGCATGCGTTGGCAAGGCCGCCATCACTACGAGAAGCAGTAGGGCGAGATATCGTGTTGGGAGCCGGTTCATGATGCCACCAAAAAGGAGGTTGGGTATCCCTGCCCGACAGAAGAGGCGTGTTGTGTCATGAATTCATCATCGACACTGTAAAGCGCCCCCTCTCTCAATAGTCGTGCCGCGCGATCCCGAGGCACGAGGGTTCGTGCGCTTGGACTGGCAACATAGACCGGCGTGGATTCCATGCCGCAACGTGCCTCTTGTGTCGGGCAGGGATGCCCAAGCTCCTGCACGCGATTCACATAAGCCCGGTTGGCCTGAAACTGCAACATAAACAGCACCACACACAAAATGGTGGTCAGGGCTACCGTCGGCTTGCCCCACGCCTCAAAGCGCATGAGCCACCCGCTCAGCGCGGCCAACGCCACGCCCGTGAGGGCCAGCGGATAGAAAAGCTGGCCTCCGCCGTCCATCGTAACGTAGTCGATGGGCAGGGCACCGGGATAGAAGCGAAAGAGGATGATAGCAATCACCGCAAAGCGGTAGGGCTTGGACTTTATGTAATACAACGAAGCGACGACGCATACAAAGACGAGGCCGCCCCACCCCCACGCTTGCCAGGGGGCAAATCCCAAACCGGCGACCGTTTCATGCAGGAGGCCGATGGGATACACCACGAGGAGCAAGGGGCCAAACATCGTAGCCAGTGTCGGCATTTGGGCATAGATGGTATCCAGATGGAACCAGTTGGCCAACATGGTGACCAATACGAAAGGAAGAAGACGGAGCCAATTGCGTTTTTCCGGGTCACCCACCATGAACTCAATCAGGATAAGTACCCCAAATAATGCCGCATTCACAGCAAATGGGACGGTTGCGCACACGAAACATGCCAAGGCAATCATGTAACGCCCAACGCAGCCCTGAGTGCAAAGCCGTACATAGGCCAAGGTCGCAGCAAGGGCAGCCAACGTCGCCAGGCAGTAAAAGAGTCCCGTTGGCGTGAAAAGGATTTCTGTCTTCGCCGGGTGCGCCATGAGGAATGTACCCGCGAGGGAACCAAGCCATGGCGGCCCGCCCACGATCTGGCGCGTAAGCAGAAAGACGCACACCATGCATCCATAGAGCAGCGGCAGCGCCACCAGTGCGCACGACAGGGCCGAAGCACCGCCGAGACTATTCAGGGTACCCGTGAGCCACGGCCAGATATCGGGGCAATCCAGGGGCGGGCCTTGGACCGTACCCGCCTGGGTCATCAACAGGCTGGTGCCGTGAACCAGAAGAAGATAGAAGGCCATGGCCCCCATGAATAAGGGGGTGCCCGGCTTTTTTCTCGGCGTTTTCTTATCGGTGTTATCATCCATGATAGCCGCAAGTATAGCCGGTTTGCGCGGGGCAACTACAGCGAAAAACCGGGCTTGTCTGACAACACATCAAGAGTTGGCTTGCTGAAAGGAAAACATGATCGTGCGGCACGTCCGAAAAGAGGAGGTCGGACATTCCTGTCCGACACAAGCCGCTCGCCGCGCAATGAAACGCACGTGGATCTATGGGTCCACCAAAGACGCACGAACACTCGTACCTCGGGATCGTGCGGCACGTCCGACAGAATTGGCACTTAACCATCACTTCAGTCCACAAAAAGAAGCTCCCGTGTGCCACCCGATCTTGACTTGGAACGTCGGAGACGGGACAAGGCAAGTTTGGGTGCCTTGTCCCTTGAAGCCTGCCTGCTTCCCCGTGCTATAACCGTAGCCTTTGTGCTTTCTGTTGCGGGTGCCTGGCGACAAGTCTCCCCCCGAAAAGCGATAAAAAAGCTACGGTGTTGCTGGTATTTCTGCCTGAGTTCTCTTTCGCGCAAGGCACCCGAACGTGAGTACACGATCGGGTGGCACGTAGGGCAGTCCTTCATGAGAGACCGTATTCTGGCAGGCATCTAAGGTACCAACAACCTTGGCAGTGTTTCGTTACGCCAACTGTTTGAGCCGCCGCTCCATTTCGCGCATGGGCATGAGATCACCCTTTCGTCCGGCGACTTCAATTCCCTGCGTGTAGGTGTCGCGGGCTGAATCGGTATGACCGAGATACTCGTGGCACTTACCGAGGTTCAGGTAGGCTGCGGAAAAGTCCTTCTGCACCCGGGTGGCCGTCTCCAGACAGGGGATGGCCTCTTCGTGGCGACCCAGTTGGATGTAGGCCTGTCCCAGGCCCATAGTGGCCACGGGATCATCCGGGTCAATGTCGAGCACTTCCAAGAACATACCGATGCGGCCTTCGGCCTCGGCCTTGATACGTTTCCGCTCTTGCCGTGATGCTTCTTCCGCCTGCCGCGCATCGAGTTCCTGCTTGAACTCAAGCTGGTTGGCCAGGGCCTTCTCATCCTCAGCTTCCTGTATCAACCCCTGGCTCATGTAGAAAACGGAAAGATTGGTGTGGGCCATTACACAATTGGGATTGAGGGCGGCGAGCTTCTTCATAAAGCGAATGGCCTCGTCCACCCGGTGATGGCGGTGAAGAATAACGCCCAGGGCTTCGTAGGCATCCTCGTAATCCGGCGCAAGAAGGAGCACCTCCATCAGGATTTCGATGGCGGTGTTTTTTTCGTCGTCGTGGTCGTCCTCAAAATGGCCGAGCGCTTCCTCGTAATAGCGCTCCGCATTTTCGCGGCGGGTCCGGGGCGTGTAGGCTGGCAGGTGGGCCAAGGTCGCGCTGAACGTAGTGCCCGAGTCTTCCGTGCCCAATTCATAGACCGCACTAGGAACACGATAGTCCCGATTCATGTAGGCCAGTGCCAGCCAGCTTTCGAGGGTCGGCGAATATCCACGACGGACCAAAGTCCCCACCTTCTTGTCCGTGTCAACAAGGGTGCTGCCCTCCGCAGGGATGGGCGCGCCATCGTCTTTGATCAGGAGGGCGACAAGTTGCTGCTTGGGGCTTCCATAGGCCTTGAGGCGGGCGACGACTTCCTGTCCCAGGTAGCAGCCCTTTTCATAGCTTACGGCGGGCTGGGCAAGGGGCGTCTCGGCCACGATGCGTGTGGCGTCGATACCGGCATCCCAACGGGGCAGACCCGATTCGAGAATCAGGGTGGAACGGGCTTCGGGGCCAACGGGCACCACGCCAAAGTCGACACCGAGATCTTCGATTTTTTCATAGAGCGCCTGGGACTCGCCAGGAGCCGGGAGCAGAAGGAAGCCGTCTTCGCCCGATTCACTTTGGCGAATAATAAGAACTTCATGACCGAGAAATTGAATGGCGCTGAAAGCATGATCCGCTGCGGGCAGTTGCTGCGCCGCTTCCAGGGGGTCGCCATGCTGGTTGGCGATGAGGATGGCCGCACGCGGACCCTCCAAAAGAATCTGGGGGATACCTTTGCCCACCTCCTCCACCGTCACGTCTTCGAGAATGAGATGGGTTTCCACACGGGCCATCAACGCGAGAAGCTGGGCCGATTCGATGATGACCCAGAATTCGTCCTCCCAGCGATGTAGGGAAAAGTAGGCTTGAACCCGCCCCTTTCGGTCCAGCATGGATTGAAGGTTACCGGTGCCGGTTTTCAGCCCCGTGACATCGTTGGTGGTCTGGGCATGGAGCCACGTACCAGCGTCCTTGCCGGAAAACTGGACGACGGTATAGTCGTCGCGCATCCAGAGGCCAATGTTTTCACGGACGGCCTTTATCTCTCGAAGTACGGGCATGGAGGGGTTGTTCCGTTGATTATAGGAGGTTGGGCATCCCTGCCCGACGCGAAGCGCCCGTTGAACGGCAAGTCAGCGGGGCGTTGAAGAAAAATACCACCACGCGGAAAACAATATGCTTGGTTGAGACGAAGCCTGACTATGCGGCGAACGCGATTTTCATGACCGGAAGTCCATTTGTGTCGGGCAGGGATGCCCAACCTCCTATACGGAGAAGGACTCACCACAGCCGCAGGTGCTGGTCGCGTTCGGGTTCTGGAAGACGAAGCCTTTGCCCTGTAATCCGGCCTTGTGCTCTAGGACAATGCCTTTGAGATAGATGGCGGATTTTCGGTCCATAAAGAACTTCACGCCATCCTGATCGAGGATATTGTCGCCCTCCCGTGGATTATCGAACTCCAGCACGTAGGAAAAGCCCGAGCAGCCGCCGCCTTTGACACCCAGACGAACGCCCTCCTTGCCCTGGCCTTCTTCGCCCTGCTGCATCTTCTTCAACGCGGCAATGGCATCGTCGGTGGCGCGGAGCAGGGCTTTGGGCTTGGGTTGTTCAATCGTGTTATCGGAAACGGTCATTCTGACCTCCTTGATTCGAAAAATAAGCGCCGAATTTCGGCGAGATCGGGGCCTGGCCGTATTAACCTTCTGCGGGACTTTCCGCAGGGGCCTCTTCGGCGGCTTTGGTCTTTGTTTGCAAGGCTTCGGGCGGATCGTTTTCCATGAGTCCTTCGAGGACCTCAAGCAAGACCTCCGAATCCACGCCGTAGCCCATGCAAACCTGTTCGATGGTCTCAAACTGGGCCACGCCACAATGAGAACAACCGCCCAGATGGAAGGCGGCAAAAACCTCTGCGGCACGGGGATGCATTGCCATGGCTTCGGCCACGGGCATGTCCAATGAAAAATAGAATTCTTGCGCTTCGAGCATAGTACACCTCGCTTCATTCAATGTATTGTGACGCACCCACACCCTTCTCAGCATGTCGATGCTATCTTCCTGAATTATAACGGATTACACCGATTCCTGCCAACTTGGCCCGGCACCCGCAGCCACCTGCCCCGCACGGTGGCTGACAACCCCATGGAACACGTATACTTACGGAAAAATTCCGACCACCAGAAAGTAGTATCCGTGGAATACGTTAAACTCGCACGCGTTCAAGATTTCAAAAAGACCCGCATCAAGTCTTTTAGCCTTCTGGCCCGCCCGGTGGGCATCATCAAGCGGAAGGATGGCACCTTTTTCGCCACGGAAGTGGGCTGCAAACACGAGAATGCGGATCTCACCGAGGGGAAAATGAAGGGCGATGTAGTCACCTGTCCCTGGCATGGCTGGAGGTACAATCTTATGACCGGCGAATGTCTCTGGGGCAGCAACGTATGCCTCCGCCGTCACGGACTGAGAATTGAGGGCGATGACATCTACGTGAGCCTCCGCCCCCTGGAACCCGAACCAACCTACGAAGACTGGGGACCACCCTTGAAGTAATTTTGGTGGCGCTGGTCAAGCATCAATCCTGTCGGGCGTGCCGCGCGATCCCGAGGCACGAGAGTTCGTGCGCTTGGAGCAACAACACCGAGATACTCTCAAAGCACCTTGCGCAAGCGACGTGACCCCGTTTTCTTTCCTCCAGTCCTGCTCCACGCAATCGCACGAACCCGTCAGGACTCGTTGATACTCGCCTTTTGGGGATCGCGCGGCACGACCTGAGCTTCGTCGCCACGCGCAAGATGCCCTCCTACCCTTCCACCATGGGCACGGCGTAGCCCTTGTAGGCATCCCAAAACTGCTGGGCGAGAGCATCGGGAAAGAGGTGGACGTCACCGGCCTTGAGGGCGGCAACGATGCCTTCCGAAACGACGGCGGGCGGCTCCGTACCTTCCAGCATACCCGCCTGCGCCGCCATGTCGGTCGCGATGGGGCCAGGGTGTACACTGAGGACGATGGTGCCCTGCTCCTTCAGGCTTTCGCGAAGCCCTTGGGTAATGGAGTAGGACGCCGCCTTCGACGCGGAGTAGGTGTCGATACCGGGGAAAGATTTGATGGAAGCCACAGAGCTGATTTGTGCAAAGGCACCCCCGCCATTCGCCTTGAGTATGGGGGCGAAAGCCTGGGCAACGCGAATCAACCCGAAGACATTTACGTCGAATTCGTAGGCCAGGTTGTCGAAGACTTTGCTGGAGAGGGCGTTCGTTTGTGTCAACACCCCGGCATTGTTGATGACGAGGTCGACATCGGTCGCCACAGTCGCTGCAGCCGCGATAGTATCGGGCTTGGACAGGTCCATTTCGAGGGGATGCACGGAATCGCCCAAGGCCTCCACCAAGGGTTGGGCGGACGCCAAGGTACGCACGGCCGCATAGACCTTTTTCGCGCCGTGGGCAACCAGGGACTTGACGATGGCTTTTCCGATGCCACGATTGGCCCCGGTAACGAGGGCGATTTTTCCCGTAATGTCGAAGGGTGTATTCATAGGGTATTTCTCCTGATCGGAAAGAAGGAAACGTTTATTGGTGGACATTATGGACGAAGTGGACCGTGTGGACAAGATGCGTGGTCCACTTCGTCCACCATGTCCACACGGTCCACAGAATTAGTGTTAGCGCCTGATCGCGACCAAAGCCTTATCTGGCAATTGACACCGGGTTATTCTGGAGTCACCAAGGCAAGCCACGCGCCTTCGCCCGGTGTTTTCAATGTGGGGTCGGCCCCCTTTAGCACTACGGACTCTTGCCATGCGCTATGCTCGATGTCGAGCCAACGCACGACAGGCTTCGCCCCAAAGTAGCTGCTCACCAAGCGCACCTCGCCGCCACGGGGCATATAAATCGCATGGGTCTTTGGCCCGGAATTGACGTAGGCTTCATTCTCGCCGACATCGCGAAGGAGCTTGTCCACGACCGCGTTCCTTTGCAGCGGCGTGCCCTTGGTTAAATCGAAGGCACCGCTGAACATCCGCGCACTCTTGATGTTCGCCTGGGCACGTTCGCCGAGGCCCTGGCCCGATGTGGGCCGATGGAAGCGAATGGACGCCGCGCCGCCCACAAGGCTGCGCCAGAAGCGCTCCACACCATCCCGTGCGTCACCAAATCTACCCGTGTCCGCGCCGTAACACTTCACGTGGTTAATGGGGCGAGGTGATTTCTTCAGATAATCACGTACCCACTGGAGGTTATCCCAGTGGACCTGTCCTTTCTTCTGATTGTTTTGCGATGTATCCACAAAAGAATAGATTTCGGGGTGGTCCAGTGTATTGCGATGCTGGGCACCCCGAAGATTCCAGTCGTCCCACATTTCTGTGGTCTGAACAATCACACCCATGAACTTGGCCTTGTCCTTCACATACTGGGACCAATACGCGCCCCAATCGGGATTGGCCCCGGTCTCGTTGTCCATGCAATAGAGCACGTTGGGATAGGGGAAGGAGGTGGCGAGTAGCCGATTCATATGCTTCTGTTGGTATTTGAGCACGACCATGTTGTTGTCCCGCTTGGGGATGCTGCGGAAAAAAGGATTGTCGTTGGAGCCAGGGTGACGGGGATATTCGTTTTTCAGGCCTGAGGAGGCGACGGTATAGTTGATGTTGTTGATGGGACGGAAGGGGTTGCCATGCCACTCGTTGCGGGCATAGTCGAAGCGATCCCACAACTCAAACTGCACCATGATATCCCGTTCCAGGCACAGATCGAGGAGGTGCCGGAGACGGGCATAGTATTCCTCGTTGTAGTGCTCCAGGTCGTATTTACCATCGTCCCGCTGCTGGAACATCCAGACGTTGCCCTCGTCGCGGGAAGACAGGGTGTTGCGGATGTAATTGCCGCCGGAGGCCTTCAGAAGGTCAAGGTGCGCCGCCAAATCGGAAGTCTGAAAAAGATTGTCCTCGACCGAGCCACCCAGAAGCACCACGGGCGCTCCTTTGTATTGCCAGTAGTATGGGTTTTCCCCGTAAGGCTTCAGACACATTTCGTTGCGCGTTGCCACATCGGGCGGAGTTGCCTGGACTCCACCAGCAAAAAGACCGGCGGCTACTATGAAGATGAACGATGAGACTCGAATGTGATTCATAGTATTCCATTTCTCCCTGCAATAAGCATCGCGCCCAGCGGCGGCGAGACAAGAACACGCTACCCTTCACGACCAATGACATCGTACGCCGTCATTCCCACGAACGTGGGAATCCAGAACGCGGCAGGAACTGCTCAAGACAAGACTAGATCCCCGCCTTCGCGGGGATGACGAGCCGCTCGCGCGCTCAGATGGTGAACACTTATAAGAATACGATACATTCCTGCACGGATGTATACAAGGCCGCCTGCCCTATTTCACTGAACACCGCGGCACGCAATAGAAAACGCAGCAACGAGGAGGGACGGTGCCACTCCCGTTGCTGCGCTTGTGTTGGCGATGTGCGGGACCCGTTTTCATCCGAAAACCAAAGCCCTGTACTATCCGCTAGTGCGTATCTTCCAAGACCCTGCCTTTGGCGGTTATTTTTACCTCGGCGGTTATAATCTTCTT
>JAJRPE010000154.1 GCA_024280935.1 Candidatus Hydrogenedentota bacterium | reverse complement strand
TTGTTGTCGTTGTTCACGTCCGCGATGACCACGGAACGGGGTTCGGCGGATTGGGTGCTGTCGCTCCCACGAACATCGTAGTAGGCCACCGTGTTGAAGTTACCATCGCCTTGGCCCGTGAAAACCGCGACCCGGCTTTCGTCGAGGTTGGTCACGACGAAGTCCAGGTTATTGTCGCTGTTGATATGGCCCAGGGCGAGGGCGCGCGCCCTGCCCCCGATGGGAATCGAGATGGCTGTTTCAAAGGTGCCGCTGCCGTCGCCTGGAAGAAACGTTACGTCCCGGCTATTGAGATTGGGTACCAGCAGATCAATGTCGCCGTCTTTGTTTATGTCACCCGCCACGGCCATCCGCGGACTCGCGCCTACGGGGAAGCGCCGTTCGATGGCAAGGCTGGTGCCCGTGCCCAGGACGGTTGCAACAAAGTTTTCTGAACTGTTGGCCAGCACTAGGTCGGTGTCGCCGTCACGGTCCAGATCATCGGTAAGGAGGGCGATGACGCCGGGGGATACGGAGAAATCCGTGTGGTGTTCAAAGCCACCCTGGCCATCGCCTTCCAGGCAGAGTAGTTTTCCCGAGGAGACGGTGTCCGCGTCCGTCGCGAAGAGTACGACCAGAAGGTCTGCGTTACCGTCGCCGGTGAAATCGTCCAATACCATACGGGTAGGATTGCTGTCGACAGGAATAAATACAAGGGTTTCAAAGCCGCCGTTTCCATCACCGCGATGAATCGCAATCGACGAAGTCACGGGGCTGCTGACAACCAAGTCCTGGTTGCCGTCCTTGTCCAGGTCGCTTGCCAGCACCGTGCGTGGCGCGTTGCCCGTAGCGACATCGAAGGAGGAGGAAAAAACGCCGGTACCATCATTGGTCAGCACGGTGAGCGAATCCGACCCCCGATTGGCCGTCACCAGATCGAGGTGTCCATCGCCATCTATATCGGTCACTGCCAGGGAGCGGGGTTGAACCCCGGTCAGGTAGCTTGCTGCATCGAGAAAAGTGCCCTCCGCAGTTCCCAACAGGACCGTAATATTATCCAGCCCCTCATTCGCCGTGGCGACATCAGCGATGCCGTCTCCATTTAGATCAGCGCTTATGATGTCTCGGGGTGCGGCACCCTCGGCCAAGGCGGTTACCCGGCCCGGAGAGCGGTTGCCTGCGGCATCGACAGGGAAAAGGGTGATGCTATCGCTTCCCGCATTGGCCACGACGATGTCCACCGCGCCGCCTCCATCCAGCGCGTTGACTGCGATGGCCCGTGGGTCCGTTCCGCCCAGAACAAGGCGAATAGCAGATTCGTAGGTGTTTGGTCCCGTGGAAAGCCAGAGATTCACCGAGTTCGCTTCACGGTTTGCCGAAATAATGTCAGGATAGACATCCCCGTTGAGCAAAGCGCTTGCCACGGCTCCGGGGGCCGCGTCGGCGGCAAGGGTCTGTGGGACCTGAAAGGGTGCCGATGCAGGCGCGGGGTTTGGATCAGGGTCAGGGTCTGGATTGATGGTGGGGCAGCCTGAGAAGAGCGTAAAAAGCAGCGCAAAGGCCGCGTTTGTTATTCCTCGTCGACAGGCGCGATTGGTGCATATCATTACAGGGGGTTCCTTGGTAGAATGGTAAGCGTTCACGGCATGGGCCACTATAATCGACAAAAGCCCCTGTGGGTGCCACGGGTAGGCCCGGTAGGGTTTACCCGTGCAGGATGGTTGTCTTCGAATTTGGATCATCTCTTGTACCGATAGGAACAACACGGGTAAGCCCTGAGAGGCCTACCCGTGGCACTCGTCGGCTATTTTTTTAAGGGCCAAGAAGCCGCAAGAGTCGTGAACGCCTACGTAGAATGATGGGTAGTATAGCGTACCTCTTCCGTGTCGCGCATGGTGTGGTGGGGCCGGAAACAGAGGTCCATATGTTACACTTGGGGTGAATTTGGCGCAGCAACGTGATACGAAAGGAGACCGATGAAAACTGTCTGTGTCGTATCCGATCTGCACATGTTCTGCAAGCGGTCTCATTGGGAAGACCACCTTCAAGACATGGATGCGGCAGCGGCGTCTGCCGATCTCTTTGTCTTTAACGGTGATACGGTCGACTTCAAGTGGACGACGCTGAGCGGCGTTGAGGAGACCGTGGAGGCGGCCATCGCCTTTCTCGGCGACATGGCGGGGCGATTTCCCGAATGTCGCTTTCACGTAAATCTGGGCAACCACGATCATGTGCAGAAGTTTATTGATGCCTTGGTAGAGCTGGCCCGGAAAACCGAGAATCTTACGTGGCATCCCTACTACCTGCGGGTCGGGAATACCTTGTTTATCCATGGGGACATGGCCACCCGCAAGATGAACCAGGCCCAGTTGGAAGTCTATCGTTCCAGCTGGCTGCACCATAAGAAGCAGGGCCGGATGAAAAACCGGGTTTATGACGCGGCATTCAAGGCCGGTGCCCACGTTGCCGTATCGCGCCTGGCCCACCCCCCAAAGCGCACGCTGAAGCGGGTTCACGCCTATATCCACGACATAGGACATGGCAAGCCCGAAGGCGTTGAGAATGTTTACTTTGGGCATACCCACGTTGCGGTGGATGGCGCCCATTACCGGGGCGTGACTTTTCACAACGGCGGCGCACCCATGCGCGGAATGAATTTTACCTTGTTGACCTTGAAAGTCGACGCATTGGGTTGAGGGGTACCGACTTCTCCAGGGCCGATCATGAAGTGCGTTGGCAAGATCCCCGCTGCGATTCTCACGGGCAAGGGGCTACTGCCCCTTGTCCGCGGTGCCCGAATGGCTTCTTAATTGCTAGCCCGACCGGTGGAGGGATTGCAGGGATTCAGGTGGAAGAGATACAAAGCAGTTCCGTGGTTTCCACGATATCATGCCCAGATACTGGAGGCCAGCGGGTGTCAGTGTGATGTCCCCCGCGTAGTTGGCGAAGAACGCCTCCCCATCGAAGAAAACGTGGTCCTGATGAGCCTTTCCAAGTTTTTTCACTGCGCTCTCCTCCTTGTTTTCCATACCGTTGTTAGCAAAGGAATTGTGCCCGGAGAAGTGTGTGTATTGTGTGACGAAGACGGCAAGATACTGCGGTAATGCAACCCGGGTTCGTGCCTCTTGAAAAACCGCCTCAAAAACAAGAAGTTTTTGAATGCCCCTCGGAACTGTAGTAAACATTGGCCATAGCGTTCTTTTCAAGACAGTTGAATATTTTTGGAATTTGGTGCCGTCTGCGGTCCAAACTCAACCTTTGCGTCTTAGCGCCTTTGCGTGCCTCCAAAAAAAGATCGCACGCAAAGGCGCTAAGACGCAAAGAAAAGAAACATTTCACCGACAATGCTTGGGTTGTGGGCGAAGTCCACATTGGTTCAAGACTTACAAAACAAGAAAACGATGGGCGACAGATGAAAGAGACCAAAAACCTTGGCTGTGGTCCGACCACATTTGTCTTCCGGGTGGCCCAAGGCCCATAATTGCGACTTCCTTTCCAAGCCCGAACGCCGTTGGAATAAAGGTCGCCGTTGAAAATTCTGCACGTATACAAAGACTTTGACCCACCCGTGCATGGGGGCATAGAAGGTCATATGGCTCGGTTGTGCCGATACCAGCAGCAGTGGGGGGAGGTGGAAGCGCTGACGTGCAGTCGAACATGGCGCACGGGACGGGTAATTCGCGATGGGACCTCCGTCACGGAAGTGGGGGAGTGGGGGCGCTTTCAGCAGGCCCCGGTTGCGCCCGCATTTCCCTGGTATTTGCGGCGAAGTGATGCGGATGTGGTGGTGCTGCATCTGCCCAACCCCACAGCAGAAATCGCCTGGTTACTGGCATCTCCTCGGGGCGTTCTCGTGATTCGATATCACAGCGATATCGTGCGGCAGGCCCGCGCCATGCGTGTCTATGGACCGCTGCAACACCGATTACTCCGAAAAGCGGCTATGATTCTGCCCACTTCACCGCAGTATCTGGACACGTCAACCGTACTCGCCCCGCACCGGGAGCGTTGTCGCGTTGTCCCGCTGGGCATTGAGACCGAAGAATATCAGGTCGCCGATCCAGAACGAGTGGCGGCCTTGCACGCACGTTATGGCCCGCGTTTCGTACTTTTTGCAGGGAAGCACCGCTATTATAAGGGACTTCCCATGTTGGTCGAGGCGGCCGCAGCCATTAATGCGCCAGTCGTTATCGCAGGGGATGGTCCAGAGCGGGCGACACTGATGAAACTTGCGACATCGCGAGGTGTATCGATACACTTTCCGGGCTACCTTGAGCGCACGGACCTGCTCACCCATTTGCATGCCGCTTCGGTTTTTGTGTTTCCATCGGTGGCCCGCAGTGAGGCATTTGGTATTTCCATCATGGAGGCCCATGCTGCGGCGACACCCGTGGTCGCCACAACGCTTGGGACGGGAGTCGAGTTTATCAACGAAGATGGGAAAACGGGATACAATGTGCCGCCTGAAGATCCGAAGGCCCTCGCTGAAGCGATAAATGCGTTGTTGGCTGCTCCAGAGTGTGCGACTAGCATGGGGACCTACGCTCAAAAGCGCGTGGTCGCTGAATTCCAAGCCAAAGACCTGTCCGAGCGCGAATGGGAGTGTTACCAGGAAGCCGCCCAATGACGCTTGAAGTGACCTACATTACCTACGCCTACAGTTTCGCACTCTCGGCCCTGTGTGCCATCGGCGTGACGGAGGTGGTGCGACGTTTGGCCTTGCGCTGGCAGGTGCTGGATCATCCCGGCGGGCGTAAAACCCAGGCCCAACCGGTTCCCTTGCTGGGGGGCGTGGGCATCGTATTCTCCCTGTACGCGATGATCCTGATTCACTTGGCTCTCCTTTTTGCGCTGGATCTGTCCGGTGCGGCCCATATCGACGGCTTCTTGCACAACGCGCTGGGGGCCGGGGGCGGACTTAAACTCGCGGGAATACTTCTGGGCGGACTTATCATATTGGCGGTCGGTCTGCTTGACGATCTGCGTGATCTGAGTCCTGTGGTCAAATTGGCGGGGCAGGTTGCGGCGGGGCTGGTTTTGGTGCTTGCCGATGTTCGAATCGAGCTGTTCGTATTTTCCAACCCCTGGCTATCTTGTGCGGTGACCGTGTTCTGGGTTGTTTTGCTCACCAATGCCATGAATTTCCTCGATAATATGGACGGGCTCTGCGGCGGTGTGTCGGTAATCGCGGCCTTTTCCTTTTTTCTGTGCGTCGTGCCCTTTGAACCATTGGTCCGTCTGCTGTTGCTTGTTTTCGCGGGGACGCTTGTTGGTTTTCTCTATCACAATCTAAGCCCGGCCCGGATCTATATGGGGGATGCGGGTGCCATGTTCTGCGGTTATTTTCTGGCGACGATAGCGGTGCTGGGCACCTTCCATGTGGAAGGCATCCCCCGTGTTGCCGTCGCCGCGCCCTTGCTGGCCCTGGCCGTGCCGCTGTTTGATATGTCCAGCGTGGTGTATATACGCTGGCGGGTCGGCGCGCCGCTCATGGAGGGCGACCAGCGTCACTTTTCCCATCGCCTGGTCGATTTGGGGATGTCACCGCGACAGGCCGTGGAGTTCATCTTTCTCGTGGCCGCTATCATTGGCCTGGGCGGTGTGTTGCTGCCCCGCCTCGATATTCCCGGAACGGTGATCATTATTGTGCAGACGATAGGTCTCTTTTCGCTCATTGTCCTGCTGATGCGGACCAGGAATTAGAATTGAGAATAGTGAATTTGGAATAGTGAATCTTCCGTATGTGTTCACGGAGCACTTCGGGGTGCCACGGGGGCCCGAAGGGTTTACCCGTGCAAAACCGTGGTCCCCAAAACTGGATGCTCCCCTCTTTGTCGGCAGGTTACTTCACGGGTAAAGCCCTGACAGGCCCAAGGCTGCATTTCCCCACAACCAAGACCATCATTCGCGCGAACGCGGCAATCCACAATTCTATTTGCCCATGGGGCAGTGAATACCCTTCGCTCAAAAGGGCCAGGAATCACCTGGGCGTGCGCACGTAGCTTAGGCTTCCAGCCTGACGTTTATTTATTTATTTATTTATTTATTTGTTTGTTCGGGCGCTGCGACGTTCTTGGGGCGCAGGTGTCTCGCCTCCATCTCTTGAGGGACGGAAGGGCATGGTCATTGGTGCTCAAGAATAAATTATCGCTATGAAGCGGGCTGACTGTGAAAGCGTGCCCCCGCTCCTCAGGTCTCTGCGGTCCCTTACGTCCCTAAAACACCGGCACGGCCATGTCCACCAGCGTCACCTTGCCCTTCGGCAGGCTCGCCACCAGGTCCGGCAGGTCATACCACGCCAGGGCGTTGTGTACGGCGTTGATGAGTTGTCCTTTTGCACGGGGCGCAGCGACGACGACCTCCCAGCTCGGGATGCCTTTCACGAGGGTGGTGTGGGTGATTGGCTCGGGGGCCATGGCGGCGGCGTGTAAGGCGGGGACGGTGGCTTCGCCTGTCGCATATACATGAATCGGTGTATCCCAGCCGACTTCGGTTTCGGTGCGGAGGTAGCCCACAATTTGCAGGATTTCCTCAGTACGCATTCCCACGTAGGAGCGGGCATTCAGGTAGGCCCGGAAGTAGTCCTGGAAGTCCGAACCCACGTAGGCCCAGCCGCCCGCCGCGTATTTTTTCGACTGGGCGATGCCCGTTCCGCGCAGGGCCACGAAGATAAAGGCATGGGCCAGATTGTCGAGGTCGGGGTGCTGCGCGAGGAGCGCATCGGCTTTGGCGAGTCCTTCACCGGGGAATATGAGATGGACTACGGTGTCTTCGCCGGGCTGCCGGGGCAGGAGGGCTTTGGTGGGCAGGGCGATGCCCTCATCGGTGTGGAGCAGGAGATAGTGGACCGTGCGTCCGCCTTCCTCGTCTTCCGCAAGAAGCGTTTTCGTCACGCTGGGCAGTTTGTTCGACGGACGCATGGCCGCGATTTCACGCACCTTCGCCAGCGTGGTGGCACGGTCATTGTCGGCCCAGAAGGCGTTGCGTTCTTCCTTGAGCGATGCCGCCCGTTCCATGTTGAAGTCGATGACGGATTTTGCGCCCTCCATACGGTAGACCTGGCCTTCCGGTGTGCAGAGGTACTCCTCGGGCGTGAGGGCAGTCATCGTACCCTCCCGCACGGGTTCATCGATGCCCCGGAGCCACCGCTGCATCCAACTGACCACACCTTCCCGGTTGCGGAGGCTGTAGGCGTGGACATCGTCCGCCTCAATCAGGCTGATACGCTCCGGGTAGCCCTGGCGGGTGTAAAGGCGCTTGGCCTCGCGGAAGGTATCCCAACTGCCACCGATATCAAAGGCATCCCGGGTGGTGGCGAGGATGAGCGTGGGCTTGGGTGCTCGCATGTGGATGAAGTCCGCGTGCTCGATACCTTGTTTTACCTGACCGTAGGTGTTTTGTTCGCCGTCTTGCGGACCCATATTGGGCACGAGCCATTTCAACGACGTGATGAAGCAGGCGGGCGCGGCCACATCGACGCGGTCATCCAGCGCCATGAGATAGCTGGTGAGCGTGCCGCCGCCGGAGATGCCCGTGGCGCCGATGCGCTCCCCGTCGATTTCCGGGCGGGACTGGAGGTAATCAATGCCCCGCATGCCGTCCCAGATACGGTACTGGGCGGTCGAGGTGCCGGTGAGGATGGCGCCCACATCAAGGAGGGTGTGCTCTGCGGTCGAGCCAACTTCGGAGCTGCCATCGTCCTTGCGGTAGTAGACGCGCTCGCCCTGACCAATCGGGTCATAGAGAAGGGAGGCAATCCCATGGAATAGACACCCCGTGGAGGCTTCCCTCGCCCTTGCCAAGGGGGTAGTGTCCGCAGGGAAAAATCACAGCAGGATGGGGGCCGGAGGTGGTCGGTAGAAAAAGCAGCGCTGGCACATAAAACTGAGGACGGCTCTCATAGATGATGCGTTCGTAGCGAAAGCCCTCGCCCGTGCCGCCCTCCAAAATTTGGGCGTTGAGGGGTGTCCGCTCGGGGAAGCCGCCGAGGTGTTCGAGGAAGTAGTTTCGCTGAACTTCCTGGTAGGCGGCAATATCTTCCGGGGTCTTGAGCGCTTCATAGCGCACCTTTCGGGCATCCAGATTGGCCGTCGTATCCTTGTCGAGATAGTGCGCCATCATTTGTTGGGGTGGGGTGCCACCGAGGGCTTCGGTGATAGCGGCGGTGAAGTCTACGTCGGACACGCCGAGGGTGGCGGTAAGGGCGAGCAAGAGGGCGGTGAAGTGCATGTTTTTTCTCCGGGGTTCTGGTGCGAGGAAAGTGTGACATGAATGGCTGGCACCAGTCGAATTATCGACCTATGCCCCCAAGAACATAAAGAATCCCCTGCCATCGCATCACGAGATCGACCAGAAGATTCGTGTCCACTATTTCCTGTGCGGGAGAGATTAAAAAAAGAGGCCGATGTTGGCAGGGATCCTTCCAGGGGGTGTGGGGGTTCTTTCTACCCAGCAAACACAGCGCTCTGCCTTAAACACAACAAAAAAAGGCCCGCGACACATTGCCGCAGGCCTGTATGCTATCTACTGATTATTCTCCACACGCTTAACGAATGAAGAGCATTTCCTGGTAAGTCGGCAGGGGCCACAGATCGTCGGCCACGACGCTTTCTATCTTGTCGGCGACTTCGCGCAGGGCTTCCATCGCGGGAATGGTCGTGTCGCGGCAGTAGTCACACGCGGCCTCCGTTCCTTCCGGTTCACCGTCTTTGGCCGCTTTGAGGGCCTTGATAGCACCCTGCATGGTTGCAATCAACTTGGTCACATAGGTCAGCGTATCGGTGTCGGCATCAATGCCAACATCCTTCAGGTTGGCCAAGCTAATCGCCAGCTCACCCTGATAACGGACCGCTGCCGGGAAGATTGTCGTCCGGGCCATCTTGAGCATAATATTTGACTCGACGTTGATGGTCATGGTGTACTGCTCGGAATAGACCTCGTAGCGACTCTCCGTCTCACGTGCGCTCAGCACGTCATACTTTTCAAAGAGGTCCTGTACTTCCTTGGTCTTGAGAACGGGAAGGGCATCGGCCGTGGTCTTGAGATTCGGCAGGCCACGCTTGGCCGCTTCCGCGTGCCACTCATCGCAGTACCCGTCGCCATTGAAGATCACGTTCTCGCACTCAAGATAAACTTCCTTCACGAGCGCTTCCACGGCGGCACCCAGCTTCTTCGGCGTGCTGGTGTCGGCGGCTTCAATCTTTGTGGCGCAGAAATCCAACGACTCGGCCATGATGGTGTTCATAGCGACCAATGGGCCGGCGATGGACTGATTGGAACCCACGGCGCGGAACTCGAAACGGTTGCCCGTGAAGGCCATGGGGCTGGTCCGGTTTCGGTCACCTGAGTCGCGGGGAATTTCTGGAAGTACATCAGCACCCACATGCATGACCCGCTTGCGGGAGCCAAGTTCTTTTCCCTTGGCGATGGACTCAAAGACCTCGGTCAGTTCGTCGCCAAGGAATATGGAGAGAATCGCGGGCGGCGCTTCGTTGGCGCCAAGGCGGTGATCATTGGACGCGCTGGCCACCACGGCACGCAACAGGGGTGCCCAGTGGAAGACGGCCCGGATCATAGCGGCACAGAAGACAAGAAACTGGGCGTTCTCCGCCGGGGTCGCGCCAGGGTCGAAGAGGTTGCCGGCATTGGCCGAACCCATCGAAAAATTCAGGTGCTTGCCGGAACCGTTTACGCCCTGGAACGGCTTTTCGTGTAGCAGACAGACCATGCCGTATTTCTCAGCCACCTTTTGCAGGTTGACCATGATGAGCTGCTGGTGATCCGTGGCGAGGTTCGAGAACTCGAAGACCGGCGCGATTTCGTACTGTCCGGGGGCTACCTCATTGTGACGGGTTTTTACGGGAATGCCCAGCTTAAAACATTCACGCTCCGCTTCAAACATGCATGCGAGAACACGCTCAGGGATGGCGCCAAAATAGTGGTCGTCGAATTCCTGGCCTTTGGGCGGCGCAGCACCAAAAAGGGTACGACCCGCGTTCAATAAGTCGGGGCGGGCGTAGAAGAAGTTTTTGTCGATCAGGAAATACTCCTGTTCCGCGCCCGCTGTGGAGGACACGAAAGCGCCATCCGTGCCGAAGAACTTGAGCACACGTTGGGCCTGGACGTTAAGCGCCTGCATGGAGCGCAGCACCGGGGTCTTCTTATCCAGCGCTTCGCCAGTCCACGAGACAAAGGCTGTGGGAATGCACAACGTCGTACCGTTCGGATTCTCCATGATATAGGCGGGGCTGGTTACGTCCCAAATCGTGTAACCACGGGCTTCGAAGGTCTGTCGAATTCCGCCGCTTGGAAAAGAGGAGCCATCGGGTTCACCCTGCACGAGCGTGTCGCCTTCAAACTCGGCCAAGGTGCCGCCCTTGCCATCTGGCGTGTAAAAAGAGTCGTGTTTTTCCGCAGTAAGGCCAGTCAATGGGTAGAACACGTGGGCGTAGTGGGTGGCGCCACGCTCCAATGCCCATGATTTCATTTCGGCAGCCACGGCGTTCGCCGTACTGGCATCGAGTTTCGCGCCCGCTTCGATGGTCGCCTTCAGCAGTTTGTAGGTGTCCTTCGGGAGACGCTTCTGCATAACCGAAAGGCTGAAGACATTCTCACCAAAGATATCGCTGGTGGAAACTTCCGTGAAGGGAACCGTAGTTCCAACTGGTTGCTGGTTAATAATTTCTGAAATGGCTTCAAGCCGTACCGCGTTCCCGCTCATAGTTTCTCCATTGCACCTGTTATGTTGAGGGTTATTGCACTTTTGGGGTGTCCCTGTGTACATGCTGGAATCGTGCCAAATGGGGCAAAGGCAATCGGTAAGTTGTTACTACAATAACAGCAAGGACTTAGGGCCACAAGGCCCTCGCATGTGTCTACCATGCACAGCCCCAAGCCTACCATTTGGTAGCCTCTTGGCGCAAAAGCTTACCGTTCGGTAGCCGTCCCCCGACATTTTATAAAGAGTACGGCCTACTACTCCCTCCAGCGCGCAGAACGAGCAATGGCGTTCCCACCCAGCAACACCATCAGCGCCAAGCCCAGCAGGAAGAGATCACCCACGTATTGACTTACGGTATTGACCATACCGGTTTTCGCAGAATTACAACATCCCCCTTCTCTTTCTCCTTCTCCTTCTCCTTCTCCTTCTCCTTCTCCTTCTCCTTCTCCTTCTCCTTCTCCTTCTCCTTCTCCCTCTCCTTCACTCGCCTCAATAAGAACGGTGTCGGCCGCGCTGTCTACAGCGCCATCGTTAACAAGCAGCTGAAACACATAGCTTCCGGGAACAACGGGAGTGAACGACGGCATTAGCAGCGTGCGATCATCTAATGCAGGGTTGCTGGTATCGGGACTCGCTGTGGTGCTCCACGACACCGTTAAGGTGTCGCCGTTGGCATCGGTGCTATTGCTGGCGTCAAGGATCACCATATCGCCTATCAGGACCGCTTGGTCTGGTCCCGCGTCGGCCACAGGCGCAACGTTTTCCGTGGTCACCACCATGGTATCGGCCGCGCTATCAAGCGTGCCGTCGTTAACGATCAGCTGGATGACATAGTCGCCGGACACATCGACAGTGAACTGGGGGTTCTCCAACGACGGGTCACTTAAGGCGGCGCTGCTACCTGTCGGCGTGGATGTGATGCTCCACGCGAAAGTCACCGCGTCACCGTCCACATCAGCGCTCGCGGACCCATCGAGCGTGACGATGCCGTTCAACTGGGCGCTCTGATCGGGCCCCGCGTCTGCGACGGGCGCGGTGTTTTCGGTGCTGATGGTCACGGAATCGGGTTCGCTGTCCACAGTACCATCATTAACGACCAGCCGAACGACGTAAATACCCGCTACATCCACGGTGAATCGAGGCTCCACAACGGTGTCGTCATCCAATGTCGCCGCGCTTCCGTTCGGCGCGGAGCTGATATTCCAAGAGAACGACAGCGTATCGCCATCTACGTCCGAACTCGTGGTTCCGTTCAAGATAACCGTATTCCCTATTTGCGCCCCTTGATCCGCGCCCGCATTCGCCACGGGCACGCTGTTGTCTGTGCTCACCGTCACCCGATCTGGATCCGAATCCACGGTGCCATCGTTGACGATGAGTTCGAGGACATACACACCTGCCACGTCGATGGCAAAGACCGGGTTCGCCGTGGCGGGGCCGTCGAGGACCGCGCCACTACCTTTCGCGCTACCCGGCCGAGACACGAACGCCCAAGTGTAGGTAAGAAAATCGCCGTCCACGTCCGAACTGGCCGTGCCGTCGAGCGTGATGGTGTCACTCACCTGACCGCTTTGGTCTGCGCCCGCATTCGCCACCGGCGCGCTATTGTCCGTACTCACCGTGACGGTATCGGTAGTGCTGTCGAACTCACCGTCATTAACCACGAGTTCAAAGACATAGTCGCCAGGCAAATCAATCAGAAAGGATGGGCGTATCGAAGCGGGGTCCCCCAACACGGCGGCGCTTCCGGCAGGCACCGAAATCTGGGTCCAAGCGAAGGAAACCACAGCGATATCATCGTGGCTTCCACTTCCGTCAAGCGTAATCGTGTCGCCCACGCGACCCCTCTGGTCCGCGCCCGCATTGGCTACAGGCGCGATATTCTCACCTTCACCCTCGCCTTCACCTTCACCTTCACCTTCACCCTCGCCTTCACCCTCGCCCTCGCCCTCACCCTCGCCTTCACCTTCGCCAGGACAATTATCGAGAACCGTCACGGTCCGCGTTGCCAACGTCTCATTTCCGGCTTCATCCGTTGCGCTGTAAGTAAGTACATACATTCCTGGTGTTGAGGTATCGATGCTCCCCGTTGTAGCAACCCCAATCACACCGTCCGTATTGTCTGTCGCAGAGGCCCCTGGGTCCGCATAGGCACCGCTGCCGCAATCCACAGTATTGGCTGCTGGTGTATCGTCGTTCAGCGTCATGACGGGCGCGGTATTGTCGATGCTCACCGCCGCGCTGGTCACGCTGGTGGAAAGGGCGTTCCCAGAGGTATCTTGCACATTCGACGCCGTATTCACCGCCACAGTGAATGTGCCATCACCGCTAATGCCCGTGACCGTTACGGTGTAGGCCACGGGGCCGCCGGAAATGCTCACGCCCGTGCTCGCCGTCCCGCTGTGATTTATCGTCAAATCGCTTTCAGCGTCTAAGCCCACCACGTCCTCGCTGAACATCACCGAAAACACCACCGTTGTAGCGTTTGTCGGCCCCATCGTCTCGGGGGTAATTGTATCCGCCGTGGGAGCCGTCGCATCCAGGGCCAAACGGGACACAAAAATATCAGCCCCCCCCATACTGGTTATATTGACGATGCCAAGATTCGGATCAAAATCTGCCGTGCTCCCAAAGGAACCTGTGGAGTACACGTTGCCCGGTCCATCCACGCAAAGGGCGTAGCTCTGATCATCACCCGCCCCTCCCATCGTCTTGGCCCATACAAAGTCCCCATTGGCATCCAGCTTTTGCACAAAAACACCACTATTTCCTGCGCTGGTATGTTCGACAGTGCCCGAACCCGGATCGAAATCCACCGTGCCGTCGAATTCTCCTGCCGTATAGACATTCCCCGAGCCATCTACCGCCACAGCATAGGCAAAATCATTGCCTGTATCGCCCACAGTTCTGGCCCACAGGAAGCCCCCCGTGGAATCCAGCTTCTGCACGAAGACATCGTCAAAACCAGCGCTGGTGAGATTGGCCGTACCCGCTCCGGGATCAAAATCGACCGTCCCCCTGAAATACCCAGCCGTGTAGACGTTGCCTGAGCCATCCGTCGTGATTCCAAAGCCATAGTCATTGCTCGCACCGCTCATGGCCCTGGCCCACACGAAGTTCCCCGCTGAATCCAGCTTCTGCACGTAAACATCAAATCCCCCATTCGCGCTGCTGAGCATCAACGTGCCCGCCCCAGGATCAAAGTCCACCGTGCCAATAAAAAAGCCGGTAATATGCACATTGCCCGACGTATCTATCGCGATGCCATAGGCGTAATCCGTACTCGTTCCGCCCGTGGACTTGGCCCACACAAAGTCTCCAGCGCCATCCAGTTTTTGCACAAAGATGTCATCCAGCCCCGCGCTGACGAGGTTGGTCGTTCCCATACCAGGGTCAAAATCTATCGTATCCCTGAAGAATCCCGCAGTGTACACGTTGCCCGAAGCATCCAGCGCAATACTGGATCCGCTATCGGAAGCTGTCCCTCCCATGCCCTTTGCCCAGACAAAATCCCCGGCAGCATCGAGCTTCTGCACGAAGACATCCAAGCCCCCCGCGCTACTCAACTCGGTCACGCCCAACCCTGGATCAAAATCGACGGTGCCCGAAAATTCCCCCGTACTAAAGACATTGCCCGAAGCATCCACCACGATACCAAAACCCCGGTCATTGTCTGTGCCGCCAAAACCTTTGGCCCAAACAAAGTTCCCCGCCGAATCCAGTTTCTGGACAAATATGTCTTTGGTGCCTGCGCTGGTGAGATTGCTCACGCCCGCGCCAGGATCAAAATCGACGGTGCCTTGAAAATATCCCGTTGTGTATACGTTGCCCGCACCATCCACCGCGACCGCCAACCCTTCATCGCCGCTTGTCCCACCCATGCCCGCCGCGAAACCAAATTCCACACCCTGAGCGCCCGCGAAACCCGCAAGGATGAGGGCAAAGAGCATACCCAAACCCGATGCGACACGCACGATTCGGGACAAGGCAACGCATTGAATTTTGAATCCGGCAAAAACAACCATGAATAAGCACTATCTCCAGTCGAGTCAATTGTACACGTTTTGGACAATTTCTGCTCGTATGCAGCGCAGCCAAGGCATACGGACCCAAGACTATTATAGACGTTCTTTTTCAACGTCGAAACCCATGTTTTTGGTTCTTACTTCGTCGGTCGCAAGGTAGCTGTTTCTGGCTCCAGCCACAACATGCCATCGCGCCGCACGACACCGAGCTTGGCATCCAGCGCAATGGCCAGGGGATCGGGCCCAGTCATACCCAGGCGTTCGCGGACCTGTTTGCGGAGCCACCAAAAGCCGGAGTTCCAGGAGTAGAGATGGTGGCCGTGGGGATGGCCATCGACCGTGCTGATGGATTCGTGGAAGGCGGGCATGACGGCCAGCTCTTTTTCGAGCCGCCAGAGGAGCTTTTCATCGATTTCCTTCGTGGGTACACCGTGAATGAGGCCATCAAGGTAGACGGAGGCATCGTTCAGGAACCACGAACCCCCAAAAGTATAGACCCCAGAATGGCCAGGAAGAAGATCACCGTTGGCCTCAGAAATAACACGCATTCCATAGGGCGACTGGATGCGGGCTGTGGTCTCAAGGTGCTTCTTCACGATTTCGTCGGGCAGGAGTTTCTCGCCGAATACCGCATAGGTCAGCACCTCGCCGTAGAGGGAATCCTGGCCGATGTGGTCTTGCTGCATGAGGCTCGTGGCCATATAGCCGCCCTCGGCGTTGAACATGCTGCGGTAGCCTTCTTTGGCACGTTCGATATCTTCGTCGGAGACGTCGTAGCCCAATTCGCGGGCCGCCAGAAGCGCACCGCAATGAAAGCCCTGGTTGGAGGAGGGCGGATCCCCGTCTTCGTAGGGAAGCATATCCATGTAGGTTCTCATGTTAATTTGGTCGGGCTTCAAGCGTGGGGGGAGGAAAAGGCCGTTTTCCTCATGCTCCCGTATGAAGTGGTAGGCGCGGTCCACGGTACGCATGTCGAGCTTCGCACCAGCACGCCTGGCCAGTACCGCCCAAATGAGATAGTACTGGGCATTGTCCTCGTAGTTGATGCGCTCGAAGAAGATCGCCGCCTGCGCAGCCTTGTCGTATTCGGGCATGTCCAGGCCGCGGCTCATGTAGAAGCCGTCCGCCACCCATTGTTTCCAGCCGTAGCCCACGCCGGAAATAAATATGTAGTCACTCTCAGGACGCAACAGGTTGCGGCGCAGCAGCAGGTAGGACGTATTACGGAGGATGGCCTCCAGGCCCGACTGATTGAAGCCCTTGGCGTTCGCCAGCGCCAAGTGGGCTGCCAGTTGGATGTCATATTGGGAGCGCACGGGGGACGAAAATATCCACGTGGTCCAGGTCTGGGATTCGCCCGCCTCGATATGCTGCCAGCCGTCGAATTTGGCGCGGTACACCGAAGTGGCATCAAGCTCTGTCGGAATAGAGATGACACGCCGAGCGGAGCCATCGCCGTTGGCGAGTGAAAAGGCACGTTTTTCCACATCGAAGGCCATGAAGGAACGATTCTCCCAGCGGCCCGGCGTATCGCCGATGATGCCGTAGACGGTGTTACCCGCACGACAACCGAGAAAGGGAAAGGTCTGGAGCGACCCGCCGCCGAACTCGGGACCGGAGCAGCCGGGGCTGTAAGCTGCGCTTTTAGACTCCTCGCCGGTAAAGGAATAGAAGGAACCTTCCACAGCCACCTGCCAGCCGAAATCGAGATAGTAACGCGTGTCCAGCATGCCGGTAACCGTGACGGTGCGTTCGATCAGATTGGGGGCGATTTGGCGATAGGTCTGGTCCAGGTAGAGCGCGGGCACCTCGGCACCTGTGAATTCGATGCGGTCTTCGTCGCGGAGCGCCCCGGCGAAGGTCAGCGGCGAACGTTCCTCGCCACCACTCAAACCGATGTGGGTTAGACGCAACGAAGGCCCTCCACCCTCGCCCGTGAACACCGGCGTATCGCCATCGTAGATGACGGCGTAAAAGTTCCGGAAGTCTCCCTCGATCCGCAATTCCAGCGCGGCTGCGGGGACGGTGGCGACGGTGACGAGGGCGGCGAGAGTGACCGTCAGGCGGCGGGTGATTAATCTCATTCGTGGTTCCTTATTGTGGCCCTTGGCGAGGCGACTTGTGATAGGTGCTATACGCTATGGATCTTGTGGGGCGTATGAGCGCTTTGCTTCCTTTGAACCCCGATGATAGCGGGTACATGGTTGCCATGCAACACGGATCGCGGGGGACTACGGCGTGACGCTGCGCGACGCCACGGCGTCGAGCGGTTTGTTCATCTGAAAACGCTCGAAGGAGATGCCCTCCCGGAAGCTTTGCTCGGTACGGCATACGGTGTAGCCCTCCTTCTCAAAGAAGGGGCGGGAGAGCTTGCTGGCATCGGTCGTCAATACCGTCTGGTTACACTCTCGGGCGTGGGCTTCAATGGCCCGATAGACGGCTGTCGCGAAACCGCGCCGTGCGAAGCGGGTGGCCGTATAGAGCAGCGCGATGTGATCCTCTGGGTGGCGCTGGCAAAATGCAACGAGAACGCCATCAACCTCTGCGATGTGCGTGTATCCTTGGCTGAGGAATTTGCGGAATTTCGGGAGGTCATCGGCGAATGCCGCCCAGACCGCGATCTGTTCCGGGGTGTACGCTGTTGCCCCAAGTCCAGTCACTGAATCGCGATAAAGAGCGGCCAGTGTTTCGACATCATCGGGGGTGTAGGGGCGGATGATCATGGGGCTTAGTATGACGGATGGGGTGAGCAATGTTCACGTGGAATAAAAATAAGATGAAACAAAACAATTGTATATTAACAAATATATGCTAA
This sequence comes from Candidatus Hydrogenedentota bacterium, assembly GCA_024280935.1. Lineage (GTDB taxonomy): Bacteria > Hydrogenedentota > Hydrogenedentia > Hydrogenedentales > JAEUWI01 > JAEUWI01. The sequence continues at coordinate 973 of JAJRPE010000154.1, read as the reverse complement.
TCTGCGGACAGATAAGGAGGGCTTGACGAGATGGAGAGGAACGATATGATTGTATGGGTGGGCGCTGGCAGCGACGTTGGCGATAGCGATGACTTACTACCGAGCGGGTTCTGGAAAGATTTCCGAAAATGGTTTCCCGGGGTCCGGGACAGGAGGGAGCGGCCCACCAACATGCATCGGACTTGCCCGCACCTTGATCGAGGCCTCGTTTGGTGCATGCTATTGGACTTGGAAGGGCCTCGGAACCACAATGGGCATGTGCGGGGCGTTCTACCTCGTAGCGATTTCCTTGCTTGAGCGGCCACTGCGCTTCGGAGAAAGCGGGTATCCCACGATAGAGCTATTGGTTTCGGGGGTATTCGCAGCGTTGCCATTTTTGTTACACGGGATTGTTCATGTTGTGCGACGCTACCTTGAATACGCGCAAGCAGCCAGATTGACATCGAAGAAAAAAGTCTTTCTGTTCTTTCTTCCGCTGATTCCGATTCTGGCGATGGTAATTTCCTTGGCACCAGTGGCGATCCTTGCTGGAATGGCCGATGCTGGCTCCCTGATTCCACATGGTGCTTTTGAGCTATGGCTGGAACTCGCGGGAATGGTGACCGTGAAACTGGCGCTACCTGGGACTCAGGGAATTGTCCGCGTCTTCGGGGTGCTATTGAATGGCCCAGCGATTGCATTGGGGCTCTATCTCGTGAGCTATGCTTCGTGGAATGTACTCCGTCTAATGCGCCGTCCCGACGACAGGGAGCATTGGGGCACGTTGGGTAAGGAGCCTTTTGTGTTGTTGGGCGCATTCAATACGGTTTATGCGTTCCTCTTTGTGCTCGTGATTTCTGGCAGACTCTAGTGCTGGATAGGAAAAAGTGGGAACTGGAATCTATTTTACCGATAGTGGGTTCGTCGGCAATGAGACCAGGTCGAGGATAAACTGCTGGGCGTCATCGGTCATGTATTTGTCGAGGTGGGGCGA
>JAJRPE010000153.1 GCA_024280935.1 Candidatus Hydrogenedentota bacterium | reverse complement strand
CGACGTATCATCTATGTAATATAAAAGATAACCTTTAAGATTACAAGGATAACTTTGCGATTTATCCCGTTTATAGCGGTTTTATCATTTTCTATGGCGGAACTCGTTCATGGACAGTTACCGTTGTTGTTACGAATAGCGTACGACATTACAATAACCTCCGTTGTGGCTCTGGCTCGCTGAATTAAACGGCTTCGCCGTAGGAAACGTGCATATAGGTGATAGACGGAACTTCATACTAATCACTCCAAGGGTGCCATCTGCACGCGCAGCCGGTTCCCGGTTAAGCTTGTGGGTGTGGCTTTGCGTAAATTGACCGTAACCATAACTTGGGAGCTGTGAACGTGCGTTGTTAATATCCAATAGTTGTCCTCCCTGATACAGAGTTTTCCGCAAAGGCTCACACCCACAAAGCCGCTCGTGCCTCGCGTCTGTGTAGGTGGCACCCGTCGTGATTTTGTATGGCAAGCTCTCTACATTGCCGGGACCGATGGGCTGCTCTACGCGATTGGGTCCAAAGGGGAGCAACGGGCAGACTCGTTGGTCACTGTGTGACCAACACAGGCGAGATGTCTATGCCACCCTATCGCACACAAACCCACTAGCCTCAAGGGAAAGTGGCACAGCCGTCCCGGCTGTGATTTCGTGCCGCTAGGCGCGTGCCGATGGAGAAACCTTGTTGTGCTGAACGCTTTGGGGTGGTTGGAGCAGCTACGAGCCTCGGTCGTGCCGCGCGATCCCCAAAAGGCGAGTTTCAACGAGTCCTGACGGGTTCATGCGCTGCCGCAGAGCACGTTATCTGAGAGCAAGATAACGGGGTAAGCATTCACGACCTGTGCATCTTGCTCCTTAACAAAGCAACCTGCGGGTGCCACGGGTAGGCCTCTCAGGGCTTACCCGTGTCGTTCCTGCCGATGAGGAAGACGATGCAAAACCAAAGACAGTGCATCTGCACGGGTAAACCCTACCGGGCTACCCGTGGCACCCGCAGGTCTTTTTGTTGACTATAAGGTGTCCGTGTCGTGAACGGTTACATAACGGGCAACGCCGCTCGTGCAAGGTTCTTCGCAAGTATCACGGTGCTCTTGCTCCAAGCGCACGAACCCTCGTACCTCGGGATCGCGCGGCACGTTCGGCAGGATTGATCCCTGACCAACGCCGACATAGCACGGTACAGTGCTTTACGGCGAAGCCGTTTACCTACTCCAATCCAACCACAATCGTCGTCACCGCTGCAGCGGGCCACGCAGCGGGCATCCGAATGCTCTTCGTTGCGTCGTCGAATTCCAACGCCTCCCCCGTTGCCAATACGCTGGCTCCCGTGATTGTGCGGTCCAACCCGGTGAGTGTCACCGAGTCTCCGGGGCGCGTTTCGAGGTGTAGAAAGAGACGGTCGCCTTTCGCGGTGAGTTTACCGCTGGAGGTCGTAATCCCCTTGACCTGGCGGGTGCCATAGATGCCGTCGCCGTTTGTTGCGAGCCACGTGCCTATATCGCGCAGACGCTGAGCCAAGGGTTCCGGGATTTCACCGTTGGGTTTTGGGCCGACATTCAGGAGGAGGTTGCCGCCGCGACTGACCACGTCCACCAGGGTGCGAATGAGTTCGGTGCTGCTCTTCGGAGGGCCGTCCTTTTTCATGTAGCCCCAGGACGTGCCAATGGTGAGGCAGGCTTCCCAGGGGCGGATGTCCTTGTCTTCCGTAGCGGTCTTTTCACCGATTTCCGACATCTGCTCGCGGGTGTAAAAATCTGCCAGGGGCGTGATACCGCGCACGCCCTTGCCCAGGCGATCATTGATGAGGGCGTTGGGCTGGAGGGTGCGAATCATGCGCACCAATTCCTCCGCGCGCCAGGTGGTCTCCGGGTGATCCCATTCGCCATCGAACCAGAGGCCGTCGATAGGCCCGTAGTTGGTGCAGAGTTCACGCACCTGCCCAAATAGGAATTCGTCCACATATTTTGGTAGGTCTGTCTTGAAATCCGGGTGGTGCCAATCCAGGGTGGAATAGTAAAAGGAAATCTTGACCCCATTGGCACGGGCCGCCGTAACCAACTCCCCCACAAAGTCCCGCTTCGCCGCCCGGTCCATGGAGTCGTAATCCGTAAGGGCACTGTCGAACATGGCAAAACCTTCGTGGTGCTTGCTGGTGAAGGTCATGTACTTCGCGCCCACCTCCTTCACCAGTTTCATCCAGCCATCCGCATTAAACCTGGTCGGGTTAAACCGGTCGGCATACTTTTCGTACACCGCCACAGGGATCTGCTCGTTTTCCATGGCCCAGGAGACATAAGGCCCCTTGTCGTTTTTCCCATGGACCGCATAAAGTCCCCAATGGACAAAGATGCCAAACTTGGCATCCTTAAACCACGTGTTGTCCGCATGGGGCGGCATAGGGTTCTCCTGGGCGATGGCGGCGAGAGAAAGGAGGGTGCAGCAGAGGGTGATGGTGAGTTTTTTCATGAGAGGACCTTTTTGTATCGAAAACTTGCCAAGCATAGCGCACGGAAGACGGCTTGGTCTAAAAAACACAACGGTGTCAGAGCGCCTGCCCGGTTCATTGATTAGTATCTATCATGGATGTTCCAGAGGCGAGAAAGGCAAAGTGGGCTTGCCCATAGTCACGGACAAAGGCTTCACGAACGGAATCCGTTGCGGCTTCTCCTGTAGCCTCTTTTTGGCGTGCCGTCGCTTCCGCAAGATAGGCATCGAGACGCTCCTCCAATATCCCGAGCGTGTCTGCGCCGATCTGGGCACCCCAGTCCGTGCGCAAGGTGCTCCGCCGTGAACGGATGATATCCAGGTCTGCGGACATTCTCTTGAAAACCTTCCGCGACGCACCCGTCTTCTCGAACGGCGCCAGGTTCAGCCCAACGACCGCGAAGCGCGCCACGTAGTCATCATAATGGCAATACGCCCCCATCATCTCGCTGTAATGGGTATGATTCTTGAGCGCGGTGGCCAGGGGCTGGGCCTCGAAGCGATTCAACAGTGCAATCCCGAATAGCTCCAAATGGGGATCGGCGAGCACGCTCTGGAATGCGAAGCCATTGGGCATAGTGATATAACCCACGCCCCGTTCCCGCTCGATGCACCGCGATAGCGTGGTGACGGCGGCATCGAGGTCCTTCACGTGCTCCAAGACCTCTTCGCAAAAGACGATATCAAACGGCTGGAAGTCCGAACCCAGGCTATCGGGTGCTTCCATAGACTGATTCCGCACCACGACCTTGCCCACATCCATGCCGCAGGTTCCCACGTTAATTTCAGAAAGCGCCAACTTCTCCCCGTTGATTTCCCAGCCTTCGCAATAGGCGGCCCCGGCCTCCAGCGCACCCACCAGCGAACCTCCCGAACCGCTGCCCAAATCGAGAAACCGGCACCCGAAAACCCTTCTCCCAAAGGAAGCAAGCCGCGTTTCAACTTCCGTGACTTTTTCCATGCCCTTTCGGTTGCTGCCAAGGAGATAGCGGGTCAGCTTCCCCCGAAACGCCGGGTCGGAGGCCGAGGGATGACGATCCACCATTTCCATCACGGCGGCATGGTACGCCGAAGAGATGTTGTTTTTTCGCAGGGTGCTTTCCAGGGACTTTTCAAGGGCAGCAACAAAACGAAGGGATGCCGCACCCATGCGAAACCCATTGGCACCAACACGGGCCACTATCAATATACGAATACGGTAGACCCTGCGCCTGGGCACAGGAATATCACGGCCAAGGTCGTGCCATGCGCCATCGCCGGGGTGATGCATCTGGTAGACCTTCTGATCCCGGTCCTCGGTGGGATGAAAGTATAGGTAGACATTGACCCCAACCCTATTGGGATCGTCGGCGCAGAGGGCTACATTGATGGAGAGCGTTCCCTTCCCCGTGATTTCCAGGGCCTCACACACCTGCTCCAGGTGGCCATTTTTCTCGGGGTCCAGCACCGCAAACCTTGCGGAAGGGTGATCACCACCACCGTCCGCCTCGACCACACGCAAGTTGTCGCAGCGCCACGGGGCGGACGGCTGCAAGGATGCCGCCACCTGGGAGGACCGAAGCAATTCGTCGCTGCACATGAAATTACGCCCCCAATTCGCGCAGCACGCCAAACAGGCACGAAAACGCGGCACGCCGCGCAAATGGACCTGTTTGGGGCGATAAAGGGTAACGTAGTTCAGAAAAACCCGCATCAATCATCGTGGCTCCACCCTATCACCTTTCCTCCTCAACCGCCAACCTCGATCAGGCACCGAACATTACAACGTTGTAATCTTTCCCCCGTAGTGCCTGTCATTTTTACCGTGCATACTTCCACTGCACAAAAGAAGCACACCCGCTGGGGTGGTGGAGGATTGGTCATGATGGTTCAATGTTGCGTATGCAAGAGAATACGGCGAGGCAAGGTCTGGGAATGGGCCGCAAAGCATCACCACGATGCGAGCCACACCTACTGCCCTCCCTGTGCCGAGATTGCCCTGGCGGAAATCGATGCCTATAGAAATGTCTACGCGCCGCCGCCCGCGCGGCGAACACGATTGGCTTCGCTGCAGGATCTCTTCCAGCCACGACAACCCCTGGACCGCATCACTTCCGATAGAAGCTTCTAGGAAATCGGCCTTCACCGATCAAATTGCAAATCCGCAAAATCCAGAATCCCCCGCCAATAATCTTTGTTCAGCGTGTGCTTCGTATCCAGACGATATTGAACCAGATTGCCCGCCGTCTCCTCTGAAATCTTCGCAGGCCCTTGGGGGACTCCCGATATCCAAGGGACTTCCACAATTCCGGTCCCCTTGACGCCCGGAGCGCCGAGAAATTTGTACACAGGGTCTGCCGCCTGAATGGTCTTCAACGAACTTTTGTAGTTCGCCCACGTGTCTTGCAGGCCCACCGTCTCAAAGAGTGCCCGGGGCGCTACCAGAGCCGCAAGCAGGTGCTGGTCCACCGGCAGCCGATTCTCTTGCCCATCGAACCACGTGAAGGCGTCGCAAAACCAGTGTGGAAAAACGCGGTTGATGCGCTCGGTCGTTTCCTCGTTGTTGTTGCGGCTGAGGGCCATGCCGCCCGTGCCCGACTGGTGGGGCACCACCAGGGCCACACGCTCATCCAACGCCGCCGTCAGCAAGGCCGTTTTCCCCCGCCGGGAATGACCGATCAACGCGACCTGCTCCCCGTTGATGGCCGGGTCGGTGACAAGATAGTCAATGCAACGGCGCAGGCCCCACGACCACGCAGCAATGGTGCCCCATCGGTGATCCGGGGCCGCCGTCGGCGGATAGGCTCCCTGAATACCATCGGTGAAATCATGCTTGTCGGGGTCGATATCGCTTTCGTGGAAGGTGGCAAAGGCGTAGTCCCGGTCGATGAGGTAAGGGATGGACCAGAAGGCTTCCTTCATGCCCCGGCCTTCCTGGAGCGTTTTCGGGCAACTCCCGTGGCACCACGTCTCGCTGTGGTGCAGTATGGCCGGGTCGCCCAGCACAGTGTAATTGCCGCACTTGTTGAGACCAATAAACACTGGCACAGGCCCTGTAACGTCGGTGGGCAGGAAGAGGACGAGCTTAATACGTGACGCGTCGGCTCCGGGCAAGTTTTGAAAGCCGATGGTGACCTGTTTCAGCAACGCTGCGCCGCCGAGAATCGTCTGGGTCGGTGCCGTTTCGGACACCACGATCCCGACTTCCGGCGCGGCCACGCCATAGACATAGTGCTCGAAGAGGGCCTTCAATTCGGGACGCCGTTTTTCCATCCAGTCTTGGGGCGTCTTCACCGGGTCGCCGTTCAGCATGATAAAGGGATCGGGAAGCTTCGGCTGCTCGGGAAGTGCGTCGAACGCGGGAAAGGGCGCGGCGAAGGCCCGGGTCATTGTCACCATGAGCGTGGCCGCGATAATCCAAGGGCTGTGATCCTTCATCATCGGTTCCTTTCTTTCGGCTTGGGCAGATCATCCGGCTGGCGGATATCTTACCGCACCCTCACCGATACAAGGTACACGTGGCGAGTCGAAGCCCCTCAGGGACGGACCCGCGCCAATGATGTCGGCCATGAGAAATACGCTTGCTGGCGCGCCGGTCGATTCGAAGAAAAGCAGGGTCACCACAGATGCGCGAGGCCTGTCCCGGTGGAATTGGGTTTGGTGCTTTTTTTGTGAAGACCCGCGCTGGGTGCCACGGATAGAGCTCTCAGGGCTTACCCGTGCTGCGGCCTGAGGCTCCTCTTATTCGTAAGCGTTCACAGCAAAGGGGGTTGGGCTTTCCAGCCCGACACAAAGGGTGCGTCGGGCATAAATCTCGCTATCGGCACGTGCAGTCACTCAGGAATCGAGCAACAAATCGCATACCCCGTTCTGGGCCATCAGTGCATTACCACAGACGCCAAGTGCGCATTCGATACCCATCGTGCGCCTAATGTCGGGCAGGAATGCCCAACCCCCTTTGGCGCGGCACTTGGATCGAGCCATGAACGCTTCCTCTTATTCTTCGGGGTTTGTCCGTTTTTTTACCACCGACCTGCCGGGTCTACCCGTGGCACCCGTAGCGGCGTTTTATGGAGAAGAGGAACCTGGAGTTGATGGAGGTCATTTGATCGTTTTTATTCGCGCACCGCTGGGTCGCCGGGAAATGCCCCCGCGTGGATCAAGGCGACACCCCCATGCCTTCACGAATAACCACAAGCAAGCGGCTCTAACTGATGCCGTTTGGGTACAGCCCCGCCTATCGAAGTCCCATCCTTTTGGTCGAGCATGTTATTCTGATCCGACGCGCGTACCGCATTGTATTGGGTAGGCGTGGGCGAGGCAGTCCCCTAAAAGAGCGCACGGACTTTGATGCTTTCCGGCAACTCCGACAACTGTTTGATCATCGCGCGGGTGGCGCTTTTGTCGGTGTCCATGATGAGATAGCCCACATCTTCATAGGTGCGGAGATATTGGCCCGCCACATTGATGCCCGCTTCGCCAAACATGGTGTTGACCTTCTGCAAGACGCCGGGAACGTTCTTGTGGATGTGGAGAATGCGATGGTGATCGCGCATCTCGGGGAGGACCTCGTTGGGGAAATTCACAGCGCCGTCGGTGCTCCCGTTGTTGGTGTAGCGGATGAGCTTACCGGCCACTTCCAGACCGATATTGCGCTGGGCCTCCTCGGTCGCTCCGCCAATGTGGGGCGTAAGAACCACGTTGTCCCGACCCTGTAGGGGCGACCGAAACTTTTCGCCTTTGCCCTTGGGCTCTACGGGGAAAACGTCCAGGGCCGCACCGGCCAACCGGGCACTATCCAAGGCCGCTGTGAGGGCATCAATATCAACCACCGTTCCTCGGCTCGCGTTGAGCAAAAACGCGCCTTCCTGCATCCAGCCGATCTGTTTCTCGCCGATCATGCCCTCCGTGTCGGGGGTGCCGGGCACGTGGAGCGATACCACGTCAGATCGCTCCATGAGATCGCGAATATCGATGACGCGGGTCGCATTGCCCATGCTGAGTTTGTCAACCACATCGTAATAGAGGACGCGCATACCAAAGGCCTCCGCCAGCACAGACACCTGTTGCCCAATGTGCCCGTAGCCGATAATACCCAGGGTCTTGCCCCGGATTTCCGTGCTCCCCGCCGTTGTCTTGGACCATTCGCCCGCGTGAGCACCCTTAATCTTGGTGTAGAGTCCCCGGAAAAGCATCCCGATGTAGGTCATGACCAGTTCGGCGACAGATCGGGTATTCGAGTAGGGCGCATTGAAGACGGGCACGCCCCGATGGCTGGCACATTCCAGGTCCATCTGGTTGGTGCCTATGCAGAAGGCCCCCACGGTCAAAAGCCGGTTGGCCTTCTCCAGCACGGCCTGCGTAATCCGGGTCTTGGAACGTATCCCAAGGATATGGACATCTTCGATGGCCGCCGTCAACTCTTTCTCGTCCAAGGCGCCAACACGGGAGTCCACATCAAAGCCTTCGTCTTCAAAACGACGGACGCTCTGGGGATGGACCCCTTCGAGAAGGAGAACCTTGATCTTGTTCTTCGGAAAAGATGTGACGGCCATGAAGCTACCTGAGGTTGGAGGATCGAAAGCATTGGGGAAAGGGCAATTATACAGAACGCACGGGGTCCGGCCCAAGACCGGGCGTTGGACAACTTCAACCGGGCCATTCTGCCAGGGACGTACCCCCGCATGGGCACGGCACGGTAGGGATATGCGCCACGCGGTCCGTGAGGAACCCTTCGAGAAGCGCGGTCCGCCACAACGCGGGGGCATGTCCCGGTGGAGCAGGGTGTGGGCTGGCGTGAAGCAAGAGGCATCTGGGACTAAGAATAAGGCAGTCGCGCCCCGTGCCAAAGTACTTTGGGCGCTTTACGAGGCCGTTGCCTCAAACGCACGAACCGGCTGAGACCGGATCGCACGGCACGTCCAACAAGATTGATGGGTATACAATGTCGATTTGGCGCGTGCGATGCTACGGCGAAGCCCTTTAGTTCAACGAGGGGTTGGCCCATAACTTCGCGGGGGTTCGATTGAGCGACACGCCCTTTATGTCGGACAGGAATGTCCGACCTCCTGCCCCTCGCGCCTTTCTCCTATCGGGTGGATTGGCGTGTTCGCCTTGAAGTCAGGAGGGCGGGTTTTCTTAGCCGCCAGAAGGCGCAGATCGCGTCAGCCAGTGCGCGTTGGCCTATGCGTGAACGATGCGCCGGTGTTATTGAACGAGGGCTTGGCCCACAACTTTGTGTGGGTTTGATTGAGCGACATGTTCTTTATGTCGGACAGGAATGTCCGACCTCCTGCACAGCGTCACCTGTTCGGGGACCCTTTGCGTCGCGAAAAAGGCGCGGGCGAGCTTCGACAACGGAATTCCGTCCACCAAGTCCACTTCGTCCACCCTGTCTACCTCGCACCATAGCTTCATGAAAACCCCACGTTATTGCATCAATCCGCCACCCTTCCGTAAGGTACAGACATGAACAGGCGGATGCGGCTTCTTTCGGGTTGGATTCTGGTACTCCTCGCGGGTGTCGGTTGGATTCCCTGTGCCTCGGGGCAGCGGCTGGTGGTCGTAAGCCAAACCCGCAACGCCCTCGGCGAGGCCTGCCGTCTCCGGCTCCACAGCGTGGACTTGGATCTCAAAACCGTACAGCCGGGTGCCCTTCCCCTTTCCGGCACCCATCTGGCCGCACCCCTCGTATTGGATCGTCAACAAAAGGGCATCCTCGTCAGCAGTGGGCCGCCTTGGTCCGAAACGCATACGGAAGCCCCCATACCACAGACCGCCCTCGCCAGTTTTCGCGGCGCTCCTTTGGCCCCCTGGCCCGAGGCCGACAACCAGACCGCGCCTGGATGGCGTGAATGGACCATAGAGGTTGCGGAAGACCGACGCACCCTCAGCAACCTCCTTGTGACGGCACGGGTCAAAACCGATGCCCGCAGAACGTGGCGCGGCGCATTGGCCACCCGTCCCTGGCCACCGGAAGGCCTGCCCAAACGCACCCAGGCCGCCGGCACGGTGCTACCCCTGCCGCTGATGCCGTGCTATGTCCTCTCCGTCGAAGCCACGAAATATATAGTTCTCGGCGCGGATGCCACCGAGGAGTCCGTAGTAATCCTTCCCGTGGACTTGGCGAATAAAACCGTCGGCGCGCCTGTGCCCTTTCCATCCACGCCACACACGATAAACGTGACCGCATTGCGCGGGGCCGTTCTGGACACACAGCGGCATCGCCTCTGGATCTTGTTTTCTGCCTTGGTACTGGGCGGCGATGGTGTCCAGCCCACCTCGTGGCTTCATGCGCTGGATAGCGATACCCTGGAATTCAGCGGGCCACCCTTGGAATTGCCCGGCGTGGGCATAGCCGATGAGCAACCGCTGGCCCTCGACCAATCCGGCCAATGTTGGGTGGCAACTCGGGTGCCAGGCTCGGATTTTGCCTACATCACCCAGGCGCGTCTCGCAACGAACAGCCTCGCCCCCGAGCAACGTCAGCATTGGGCACTGGTGGGCATAGAAAATCGTCTCCGCGTGATTCCCGAACCCAACGGCGACGACATCATGATTAGCCACGACCATTGGGTGGAGTATTGGCCTCTGGGCGAGCGCAAGGGACACCAAAACTCCTGGAATTCACCCGTCGCAGCCGTGCGGTGGACCGAAAACGGGGTCGTAGTCGCCGAAGGCAACCGCATCCATCGCATTACGCTGCCGGATTGCACCGCTGAGAGCACGGTGCCGCTACAATCCGGCTGGGTCATCGATTTTCGCAATCTTCCCGCCGACACCTTGCCAACACCCGATGCCGATGGCGATGGACTCAACGATACCGACGAACGGAAACAGCAAAGCAACCCGGAGAATCCAGACTCGGATGGTGATGGAATACCCGATGCGCGGGATCCCCATCCCAATGCGCCCTCACCGCGCCTGGATGCGCCCGCCGACATGGTCTTTCCGTATACTGCGGTGGGTCGGCAACTTCGCGTCCTCCGGCTCGAAGGCCACGGCGCGCCCGATGGACAGTGGGGCATTACCTTTGACAACGATGCCATGCCATGGCTTCGGATGCACTTCCTGACATCCCAGAATACGGGCTACGCGTATATGGGGGTGGATCCCGAACGATTTGATCCGTCTGGCGTGGTTGCGGGCACCATCACCGTCACCCTGGTCGGCAAGCGAAAGGGAAATCGCCCCGGATACCGCGCCGCAGGCAGCCCCGCCACCATCCAGGTACGGGTCGCACCACCCCGCGATCCCCTGCCGACCATACTGTGGCTCTGGCCCGAATCATCCGATGAAATACATCCCGACCCCGCCCTCTCCGCGCTCCGCTCGGTGCTGGCCAATGCGCCCTGGTACTTTTCCCACGTGTCTCGCTACGGCCCGGTCTCCGAAACACTGGCCCCCTACTCAATCATCATCCTCGGTGCCCAGGCTGCTGCGGAAGGCTCCCTGACCCAAAAGGCGCTGCTCGATTACGTCAATGAAGGCGGGGCGGTATTGTTCCTCGGTGCCCATCTGGAAGGGGAGCACTATCGCGATCTCTCGGAATGGCTTCATCCACTCGACATACACGTGGACATGGGCACGCCCGTCTCGGGGCGCTTCCAGGCAAGGTCAAGAGACGGACTGCTCCGGCACTGGTCCAACTATGCATTCACCAACGGCTGTCGGATCATTGACCGGCGAACTGGGACAAGCACCGTGCGCGTTCCTGGCGACGAAGATAATCAGGTTGTCTTCGCTGCCCGCTCCCACGGCTATGGGCGCATCGCCCTGCTCGCCGCCCCCACCCCCCTGGGCAACGAAAGCCTGGCCCAGAACGAAAACAGAGCCTTCGCCCTGGACCTCTTCTACTGGCTCAGTCGGGCAGGTTATGATGTCCCGGACCGCGACGGAGACGGACTCCCCGACAATGTCGAAGATACAAACGGGGATGGCGCGGTGAACCGCACGGATGACCAATTAATAGAAACGGACGGACTCAACCCGGACACCGACGGAGACGGCATTCCCGACGGCTTGGAAGACACCAATCGGAACGGCGTTGTCGACCCCGGCGAATCCGACCCCCGCAAGGCGGACACGGACGGCGACGGCACCTTCGATGGCGCTGATGCCACCCCAACGGGCTAAAATTACAGCCCCCTTGCCGCTACTCGCGCCTGCCATCGAACATCGCCATCACCCACCGTTTGCGTGGCCTTTCTGGCAGGTGATATACTCCGCTATTCCGCAAAAGTGGCCCAAGACCGCCCTCCCCGCAAACGCGGGGTCCCCCGTGGTGCATTGGTGTGATCTTGCTGCGTTCTGGATTCTCACGTGCGTGGGAATGACGTGGCGCTTTCTTGTTTTTGTCTTATTGATGATTATGGCGCGGCATCATGCGCCGGAACGGTGTGCCGAGGCCCTGTTCGCCCAACCAAAAATCGAAGGATTTGCCTGTGGGGAAGTATTATTGCGGTGTCGACTTTGGCACCTCCAATTCCAGCGTCGCCCTGTCGGACGGAAGCCAGGTAAAGGTCCTGTCCCTGGATGAGGCCAATGTCAGCCCGACCTCCCTTCCGTCGCTGCTTTATATCACCAACGACGGCGATCCGATCATTGGCCGCGAGGCGGCCAACGCCTTCATCGAGCGCAACGTGGACCGCGAAGTGCTGCTGAAGAAGATCGATCTGGGCATAAGTATCGAAGCCTATGTGGCGTCGGAACCCGACAAGGGCGAGGGCTATCGCCCCCACACGACCGACGGAACCGCCCGGGAAGCAGTGCGTGCCAGTGCTATTGTGGAAGTCAACTCGCCGGGACGCCTCTTTCAGTCTCTGAAGACGTTACTGCGCCACTCCGGCTTCCATGGTACCGACGTATTCGACAGGCACTATCAGATTGAAGAGCTGGTTGCCATGATCCTCCAGCCCATGAAAGAGGCGGCGGACCGCGCGGCGGGCGAACCTATCGAGCGCGCGGTTTTTGGCCGTCCCGTCCGCTTTTCGAAGCGGGATTTGGAAAACGATGTTGCGGAAAAGCGTCTGCGCACCGCTGCCGAGCTCGCGGGCTTCAAGGATGTTACCTTCTTCTATGAGCCGGTCGGGGCCTGTGTTGAATATGCCATGGCCGCCGAGCGTACACAGCGCCTCATGGTGGTGGATATTGGCGGTGGCACCTGCGACGTTTGCATCATGGAATTTGGCGGCGCCCACGGCTTCCACGACCGCTTGGCGGAGAGCAAGATTCTCAGTGTGGCGGGTGTGGCGGTGGCGGGCGACGCCATCGACCGGGAGATTACCCGGAGCAAGCTCTTCCCGGTCTTCGGCAGCAATTGCCGCTACGGCCCCAACAACCTGCCCATGCCGCAAAATATCTACAACCAGATCCTCGATTGGCAGAATATCTACAAGCTGAATAACGAAGAGACCATCCATTGGCTGATTGCCGCAGAGTCCACCGCTACGCAGCCCGAAGCCCTGCGTTCGTTGCGCTGTCTCATTCAGCGTAATCTGGGCTACCCTGTGGCCCGTGAAGTGGAAGCGGCAAAACGGCGTCTCTCCGTCGATATGGAAACCATCATCCGCATCGACAATGAGGCGCTCCAAGTCCAGGAACCCCTGGAGCGCAAAGAGTTTGCCCATATTATCGAGGAAAATCTGGAACTGATGCTGGAAAGCATCAAGGAAGCCGAAAATCTGGCGGGTATCAGACCGCAGGATCTGGACCTCGTATTGACCACGGGTGGTACGAGCCTGATCCCGGCAATTCGAAGCATGCTCGAAGATCGCTTCGGCGCGGAGAAGCTCAAGAAGCGCGATACCTTCACCAGCGTGGCGACCGGCCTCGCCATCGTGGCCCAGTATACGTAGATTCGATAGCGTCTCTTTTATGTGGGCACGTTATTTCGGCGACTCGGCCCAACGTGGTCGACCGGAATCAAAAAGAGAAACCGTAAGGGTGCCACCCGTACACGGAGGAGCGAAGCGGGGGAGTTTACGGGTGCGAATCATCGGCATTGGCCTCACGCCAACAAGAAAAACGCATGAGATCGCCGAAACCTGTTTTCTGCCCGGGTGATGACCCAAGCGCGCTTCCGAAGACCCACACCCACAAGCTTAGCCGGGAACCGGCCACGCGTGTAGGTGGCACCCTTGTGGTGAATCCTGAAGACTTGCGTCTTTTTTGAATAAACATCCTGTCAACCCGTCCTGTCTTCGTAACGTTTGTCTATGGATCCGTGTATCTGAAATACTTCGCCCCGCGTAACTTTTCAGTATTCACGATGGAGGAAATATCATGACATCAACGAAACGATGGATGACGGGTCTGCTGGCCTGTTGTCTCCTGCTCAGCCTGGTGGGCTGTCAGACCTATGGCGAAGCGGGTGGCTTGGGTGCCGCACTCGGCGCCGGGGCGGGTGCCATTATCGGCAACCAGTCGGGACACGCCATGGAGGGTGCCCTCATTGGCGCCGCACTGGGCGGATTGACGGGCATCATCGCCCACGACATCAAGGCGCGAAAGGCCAAAGACCGTCAACAGACGGTGGAAGCCTATAACTACCAACCAAGCCAGGGCGAGGTCCTCCGTCTCGAAGAGAGCGTTGTTTCGCCCAACGTGACATCGGCGGGGTCCATGATTGAAGCAACGCTTCAATACGCCATCATTGGCACGGGCGGTGGAACCCAGGTAAAAGAAACCCGTCGACTGCTTCGTGGCGAGAGAGTCATCGGTGAACTTTCGTCCAAGTCCTTCACCCGCCAGGATGGCACCTGGGTAACGACGCAGCAATTCAAATTGCCGTCCAACCTCAAGCCGGGCCGCTACTCCTTGATTCAGAAGGTGGAGACAGGAAAATCGAGTATCTTCGGTACGGCGGACTTTACGATTCAATAACCGTTGCCTAATCCAATTTAATCCACCGGCTTTGCCTGTGAAAATTCATAAAGCTACGCCGTTTCGACGTATGTCAGCGTGCTATCGGTATGCATAAACGTGTGGGACCGCGAAGGTGCCCCAGCGGGGCACAGGAACTTAGCCCAGGGTAAAGCGAGGTACGAGCGCAACCCTGGGAATAAAGGATGAATGACAAATAAGCCCGCGAAGCGGTCGGCGGAATGACGGGGTTTTCCGTCACCCGCTACGCGGGTTTGGATGTGCGGGGGCAGATACCTGGGGTTGCGCTCGTACCTCGCTTCACCCCAGGCTAAGTTCCGTCGTCCACTTCGTGGACTAGAAAAGCGCTCGGAATCTTCGCTGTTATCGATGGAACGTCCCCTTCGTCTCTCGCGTCCCTTATTCTGTATAACACCAAAGACTTTGCACGCCAATCTGTGGTTTAATGGAGCACACTATAGTTAGTCCATAGCCAAGGAGAACCCCATGAAATCTGTCGCCCTTGCCTTAGCGATGCTGATCGCAACCAACGTGGCCCACGCCGAATTTCAAGCCGGGACCGCCCGGGCCAGCATTACACCCCTCGAAGCGGGCATCCCCACCCAGTTGGGTGGCTATGGTGAACGCAACGGCGTGCCCGCAACGGGTGTTCACGACACCATTTACGCCAAGGTCGTCGTAATGAAGTCAGACGACACCCTGGCAGCGATGGTTGGACTGGATATCTGCACCACGCCCCGTTCGCTGGTCGAGGACACTATCAAGAAGGCGGCCATTCCGGGCTTGACCTACGACAATGTCATGATGAGCGCAAGCCATGATCACGCGGGACTCGAAGGCATGTCCATGGATCGCAACAATGTCGTGGGCAATCCCCACATTGGCGTGTTTAGCGAAGAGGTCTTGGATTTCGTGTCGAACCGGGTGGCGGCGGCCCTGAAAGAGGCCCACAGCAGGATGGAACCCGTCACGGCGGGCACCGGTGTCGCGCCGCTGCGGGGCATGAACCGAAACCGCCGCCACAAGGGCGCGCCCACCGATGAGGATATGACCATCGTCCGCTTGGACCGTGCGAATGGAACGCCCCTGGCCCTCTTGGTGAATTACACGGCCCACGGCACCATTATGACGGAAAAAGAGATGGAAATTTCCGGCGGCTGGGCCGGTGTGATGCAGCGCACCGTGGAGGATTTGGTGGGAGATGACGTGTTGTGCCTCTACACCAACGGATCCGAAGGCGATGTGGCGCCCCGAGGCTACACGGGTGGCAGTCGTTGGGAAATGGCCGAACAATACGGACGGCGTGTCGCCATCGCGGCGAGCAAACTGACCGAGGCCATTCAGACCGGCCCCGTGACTGATTTTGCCGTCAAAACCCACTGGGTGACCCTTCCACCCAAGAAGGCCGCGCCCGAGTTTCTCGAAATCGCGGGCGACGAATACAAAATAGACACGGAGCAACTTGGGATGCTTCTCGAAGTCCTCTTTCCCGACGAAACGCCGCTCTACGGACTTCGGATCAACGATTTCCACATGATCACGATCCCCGGCGAACCCATCACGGAGATCGGTCTCGCCATCAAGCAAGCCCTGCGTGACGGGGGCAGCAGCCACCCCGTTATCGCCGCCTGCACCAACGACCACATCTGCTACATCCTGACCAAAGAGGAATATCACCTCGGCGGTTACGAAGTCACCGCCTCCTTCTACGGCGATGGCCTCGGCGAAGTAATCGTGCGCGAGGCCTCGGCCTTCGCCGCAAAGCTCACGGAATAAGGAGCTTGGGCATCCCTGCCCGAGACAAAGGGTGCGTTGCTCAATCAATTGCACGTGATGCTGTCGGGGTGCCGCTTAGGATTTTGACCAAATTAAAGTTGCCAAGTTGTCAATGCGTGCGAGGCATTGCACCTGAAAGCGTCGTGATCGTTCGTTCTCCATCGCATGCCATCTGGGACATTCAGAATTTGGCCTGAAAGTCCTCAACAGGTTAGCCCAGGGCAACGCCCCATAAGCGCTACAGCAATAAAGAGTCCAGTATTTTTCGCGCAGAAATAGCCGTATTTTCTTGAGTTAACGCCTGTACCGAAAGAAGTTTTTTCGCACAGGCGTTTTTTCTTGACTTTTATAGGGCAAGTATTTATACTTTCCTTATGAAAACAGCCAAAGATACCAACGCCGACGGGAACCGGGTCCTGGAGAAAATACGGGGCATCGGCCCTTTTCTCCCGGCCTCAATGACAAACACGCGGAAGAGGTGTGGCAACCCCAACTGTCGCTGCGCCAAGGAGGGGCCAATACATGAAACTACGCTGCTGACGTGGAAGGAAGGCAAGGCCACCAAGACCCTTCACGTCCCGCGTGAACTGCGCGACGAAGTCGCCCAATGGATTGCGGAATGGAAGAAACTCAAATCCCTGATCGAAAAAATGGGCGACGCGCAAAAGAGATTCCTCAAAACCCGGCGCAGGAGCATAAAGAAGTCATCAAAGCGCTCCTGAAGACGTTTACTCATTTCTTCGGCGACATCGCCAGGCGCTTGGGTAAACTGCCCGATCCCCGAAAACCCCAGAGACCGGAAGATATCGACTATTCTGTCGCTTCCCTGGTCTTTACAGGCGTGTTGATGTTTGCGTGCCATTTGGGGGCACGCCGCCGGATACGCTGTTTGCTGCACACCGTGTCGCTCGGCCAGACGTACAAGAGGTTGTTTGGCGTAGACGATGTCCCCCATGGCGATACCATGAATAACCTTCTTGTCGACTTGGAGGTCGATGCCGTACAGGAAATTGTCTCCTCCATGACCGAAACGCTGATCGACAAGAAAGTGCTCTATCCGCACCGTCTCTTTGACCAGTACTACGTTGTCGCCGTCGATGCCACCGGGATGCTGACCTATGACCACAAGCACTGTGAGTACTGCAGCCTGACGAAAAAGCATGGTGACGTAACGCGTTATTACCACCACGTTCTGGAGGCCAAAATCGTCACCCCCACCGGCATGGCCTTTTCCCTTATGAGTGAATTTATCGAGAACCCCGAGGACGACCCGACCAGGAGCCTGGCGCAACGCAAACAGGATTCTGAACTCAAAGCCTTCTACCGACTGGCCGAACGCCTCCATGAGCGCTTTCCAAAGTTGCCCTTGCTCCTGACCTTCGACGGACTCTACGCTGTGGGACCCGTTTTCCGAATCTGTGAGCGCAACCACTGGAAATTTGTGATAGGCCTGTCCGATGACCAACTCAGCTCGGTTAACGAAGAGTTCGAGGCGTTGTGCAAAATCAATCCAGAAAACAGCCTCACATCTCCACCGTCTGAAAAGAACGCCATCCGCCAGGAGTTTCGCTTTGCCAACGACATCGACTACGTTGATACCAAAAAGCATGAACATTCCCTGTCCGTTTTGGAGTGCAAGGATATTCGTTCCGTTAAGGGGGGAGAAGAAAAGGTCAACAAGCACAAATGGCTGAGCAACGTTCAACTCAGCCAAGGCAATATCGTGGAACTGGCCAACCAGGGAGGCCGCATTAGATGGAAAATTGAGAACGAAGGATTTAATGTTCAGAAAACGGGCGGATTAAAGATGGGACACGCATATAGCAACGACGAAAACGGCATCAAGATATACTACCTGGTGCTCCAAATCGCACACATACTGCTACAACTCCTCGACAAAGGAAGTCTGCTGAAAAAATCTTCCCCCGAGGTGTCAGTCGGATCGGTAAAAGACCTCGCCTTCCGAATTTTGGAAGCGCTGCGCAATACCGCGCTCACCGACGATGAATACCACAATCTGTGCTTGACACGAATACAAATCCGGTTCGCGCCGCCTTAGTCCGATGCCCGCCCCCGAACACATCAACGCTCCAGACGAGCCAAAAAACAACTGCAAACGTAGCAGTTGGTCGTACCCGGATGCCCTCCCGATTCCCCGCAACCACCGCCAACGAGAACTTGTCGTCATTCGAGCCAAAATCAGACCCACTCTTTATTGCTGTAAGCGCTACAGCGATTCCGCCGTTAGGCTTTGATTGGGGTTCCAACGTGTTGTAATAGTAGTGCTTAGGGTTTGTAACAAAATAAATATAGCAATTCATTCTTGGTGCGGGTGAATGGAATAATTCCAATCACCATGGAACTCATCCCGTATGAGTTTGATGGCCTTCATCTCTTTGTCTGAGATTTTGATGCCCGTCGCATAGGTG
>JAJRPE010000152.1 GCA_024280935.1 Candidatus Hydrogenedentota bacterium | reverse complement strand
CGGTGCCGCTGCCCAGTCCCTGGCCGTTGCCGCCGTAGTCGAGATCCCAGGGATTCGTGTTCCAGTGGTTGAAGAAGCGCTCCGACACAGGCAGGACCTTGCCATTGTTCCGGTGGCCGCGGTTGGTCCGGCGAGCCGGTTCCGCAGGCTCCAGCGCCTGCTGGCGATTCAGCATGACGATATCCAGGCGGTGACTATTTTTGTTGGCCCAGTTAAAGCGGTCCAGCGGAAAGTCCACGAGGGTTTCCATGCTGTCGGAGAGCCATCCCTCCCACGGCGGAATGGAATGGACGCCCCAGGGGTTCTTGTACGTCGCATCCTGCCCGAAGGCGGCGTAGGCAAAATTAAAGAAGGGGTTCATCTCGGGTTCGGTGAGAATGTAGTAGGAATAGAAGGAATAAAGCATATCCTGCTTCAATTCTTCGTTCTTCGTGTACTTGACGAGGTTGTAATAGCTCATGAACGCCATCTCGTCATCCGACTGGTTGCCCGAACCCACGCCGCGCTGAATCTTCGTCACCATGGCATTGGTGTCATAGGCATGGTCGGCCATAAGCATGTTGATTGCGTCCGTGTACTTCGG
The DNA here is from genome assembly GCA_024280935.1 of Candidatus Hydrogenedentota bacterium. GTDB lineage: Bacteria > Hydrogenedentota > Hydrogenedentia > Hydrogenedentales > JAEUWI01 > JAEUWI01. Next base: position 15,002 of record JAJRPE010000152.1, on the reverse strand, counting down.
GTCGCCCGTCATATGCTCGGCCACGGTGAGGTAGGACAACATGCTCAAGGACTTCAGGCCGCGTTCCGACCACCACACCCAACTGTGATTCAGGGATTCCGGGCTGTAGTCCGACCAGCGGGTTACGGTGCCATCGTGATCGATCAACTTGAAATTGTGGTTCAACAAGTGGTCGGTCAAGTCACGGACAACCTCCCTGACGCGCTCCTTTTCTTCCGGGGTGTCGGCCACGAGGTCATAGTAAAGCGGATAGAAAAAGTAATGTCCGTCCAACTCATCCGAACTGGTGTCACTTTTCCAATACCACTTTCCATCGCCGCTCTTGGGCCAGCGGGGCTCATAGACCTTCCACTGCGAATCGTCGGTTGCCTGGGCATGGCGATCTCGCTCCACACGCCCTTCGTTGGGATCGGGCAAGTCGGTCGAACGAATCGTGCGCGCCACATAACCCTTTGGGGGACGAATGTCGCCCGTCTGGGTAACTTTTTGAAGAAAACGCAGGGCCTCAAAAGCCCGCTTCGCCCGGTCTTTGGCCTTGGGAGCCTTGGTGGCACCATAGGCAAAGCACTCGCCCGCGCCATACATGCTGGTCCAAAGACCATCGTTGTCGCTGTCTCTGTACTTGATTCCGTCTTTTTTCCCCGGTGCATTGGTGCTGACTTCCGAGACGTAACCGAAGGGCGTGCGGCGAATATATTTCTCCATGTCCTCTTCGTAGATATCGGCCTTCTGCGCCAAGGTCATGGGAACGCGCTTGATGGCCCCCACGCCTTTGGAGGTCGCAAACCAGACGGTGCCGTCGGCATCAACCGCGATATCCCGAATATCGTCATCGGGGAGCCAGCGGCCTCCCTGGCGATAGGCCCAGTTCTCACCGTCAAAACGGATGGCACCCAGATGGGTGCCGAACCACACGTCACCGTTGGGTGCGGCGGCGGCACAGGTAAAGTCGTTGTAAGGCAAGCCCTCGTTACCTGTGTAGAAGATCCAGCTATCTCCCTGACCGCAACCCACGCCTGCCAAGGTGGCAAACCAGAGACGACCTTTGCTGTCAATCGTAACGCCCCGAACATCACTGGTGGCCCAGCTTCGGCCCATCCCATCATTGATGGTCATGGCCTCAAACTGCGAACCCTCACCGGCATAGAGTCCGGTGTCGGTCGCGGCATAGATCAGGCCCTCGGGAGATTCGGCAAGCTGATTGGCCACCCCGGCGACCAATTCAATCGACTCGCCGGACTCATCCCTGCGAAAGAGTCCCCGATCCGAAGCGATAATGCGATAGTCTTCCCGCCAAATCGCGTCATTGAACAGGGGATCCTGGGTCGAATAGGCATCGACGGTCCACTTCCCGTCCTCGAATCGGGCAACACCTTGATCCGTTACGGCCAATACCTGGCCTTCAAAGACAGCCAGGTGAATCACGTTGTTCGAGGGCAGCCCTTCGGCGGTGGTGTACTTGACGGCCACCTCCTGACCGAACGTTCCTATTTTTGCGGGCACCGTCTCGGCATCGGCCACGGAACTGCCCAAGGCCCCGGTGAGCAGGGCTAGTCCCAATACAAGGTTGCGGATCATTGTGGTAACACTCCTTCCAAATTGCTGTTGCGGATAGTTGATGGTTGATACTTCGTCGGGATTGCAGCAGGACTCGTAAAGATTGGATGTCGATGTGTTCCCACCGCGAGAATAGGCCGCGAGGACAAGGCGGAGGCCTACGAACGAAACCAGTGGGTGCCGCGTGAACATCACACGGCGCGCTTTCATACGACATGAGCGAAAGCGGGCGAATCCACCCGGAACCGGCTACGGTTATACCATATTTTCCGTAGGCCATGAAAGATTCGACCGCCTATCGACTAGCCCGTGGGGACCGTAGACAGGACAGCAGTGCCCCGCACACCAACAACGCGGCCGGTGGTGTCCCGCTGTACTTCCGCCCGGACGGTGAGTGCGATAACACTGCCGTCCGCCGTCACATGGCGTGTCTCGTGTCCAACGCAAGGTGTTCCCGATAAAACATGGCGTAGCTGCGCAAGGTCACGTTCCCCTTCTTCGCGTGATGAGAGAAAGGTGAGCGGTTGGCCAAGCAACGCTTCTGGTGCGTAGCCATAAATATCCGCCCAATCGCCGCGCACGGACTTGATGCAACCCGCCAAATCGGTTTCCCAATGAAGAACGCCCTCCTCCCCCGCTCCCGTGCGTCTTGCGTTTCCATTTCCATTAACCGGGGCATCGGACATGGTTCTTCGAAGACTTTCATTGCGATGCTTGTATCCCAGCACCATGGTGTATTGGATGGCACAGTTGGCCAGAAAGGCCTCTTCATCGGCCTTCCAAGTACTACCCGCCTGGTCGCGTTCAACAAGCAGGAAGCCCAATAATTTGCCGCGAAACTTCAAGGGCGCAAGCAGCAATGCGCAGCGACGACCTGCCCATTTGGGACAGGACTTCAGGTCTGCCAGACGTGGATCACCGTGCAGATCCCGGGTGGACACGACAAGTTCCTCCTGTAACAGGGAGCGCAGCATAATACCTGCCGGTATTGGGGTGATATCTGGATTGGAGTCGGTGGACAGGCGCAGGCCAAACGCCACACCTTCCCCACGCTCAGGCCGCCACAAGGATACGGAGCACACATCGAGCGCGTCACGAAGGATCGACAGCGCAGCGATAGAGACCGTTTTGTCCCGCTGAAGTTGTTTGTCCAAGCTTCGGATGGCGCGGCGCTGACGCTTCAACCGCGTCTCACTCTGCTGGTAGTGGGTGTCCGACGTGCGAAGCTCCTCATAGGCACCAGCGAGCTGTCCTTGCAAGCGCCGCACTTCTTTCCGGCTGCCATGGAGCACCTGCAATTGCGCAGCGGGCACCACCAGGTCTTGCGGGCTTTCGCTGCGCACATTGATGACCGGACCCGGTGCTGGTTCCTCGGGGGGCTCGGCTTCGTCCGTCTGACCACGCAGGTTGATATGGCGCTTCACAGGTTCGGCGTCGATGATGCCATCACTGCCCGACAGCGTCTCCTCTTGCGCCCAGACTATCAATGGTGCTTCCTGATAGTCCAAATGCTCCACCGCCGACTCATACAGGTCTTCCAAGGCGTTGGTCAGCTTGTTCAGTTCCGTGAAGCGAGATTCGGGCCACGGGATATAATGCTCATCAATCGCCTGAATGTTGTTCGCACGCCGGGCGATGTGTGCCAGCGGCGTGCTGATTTTCCAGCCCAACGCGAAGGCGACGAGTCCCGAACCGATCAGCCCCGCAAGCAGACCGGCTAGGGCGTATTTTCTTACAGGAAGCACCGGTGCGGGCAACGCGTCCTGGGACACCGAAGCGACACTCCACCAGGTAAAATAATTCCCCAGGTGATAGGGCCGTGCGGCATACCAACGGGATGCCGAGGCTCCGTCTGGCGCGGGGAACAAGGTGCGCAACGCCAAATTGGACAGCTGGGGGACCGCCTGCGTGGTAAGTAGAGCCCGTATCTGGCTTTGGTCCAACGCACCGAGGCGCTGGCCACCTGGGTCGGATTGTACGACGACACCGGAGGGAATGTCCGAATTTCCATAGGCCTCTGCAGGATCGCAAACCTCGATGGCAATAATCCCACGGCTACCCAGCATGGAACCAATGCTCATCGCCAAGGTTACGAAAGACTCCCCATCCGACCGGTGGTACTCCTCAACATAAAGTGCATCTGTCTCTATATCATTTTCCGATGAAAAGGCTTCAAGGGCGGCAGCAAAACGGGCGCCATCTTCGGGCGGCAGGGGCATACCGCGCTTCAGCGACCGCCCGAGGGCGTCCCAATGGGCTGCCGTTGCGGCACGCGCTGAATTCCGGTCGCTCCAGTGCCCGGCCCAGCCCTCATTCTGGCGCACCGCACGCCAAACCGTCCCTTTTTCAGAAAATATTTCCACGGCACGGATCTCGTCCCGATTCACAAGAGGCGGCAGGAGCAGGGCAGACCAACGGTCCATGGAATGAATATCCAACGCCCCTTGCGCGATCCAGCGCTGGCCCAGCCGCACGTGGTCCATCGCGGCTTCAAAATGGGACGCGAGACGCTGGTTCACGTCGTCCAATGCTTCGGAAAGCACCCCATGGGCCTGCTCCGGGCGCACCCGGGCGGTATCTCGATAGGCCAGGGCACCCACGGTAAGACCCACCAGAAGAACAACGAACAAAACTGCCGCAAAGAGACATAGGGTGTAGGGTAATGTGATCTTGGCACCACGCCTCATAATGGCCCTTCCGCAGCTATCCAAGCGATGCGTCACGCCGTCCCGCAGACAACATGGCACCGCATCCGCGTATTGAAGAGCCAAAGGGGACACCTGTCACCAGACAGCACCCGCCGACACGCACGACACGCGGAAAAAATTCCAATCCGTTCTATTCATCGGCAATTGGGGACGTAACTTTACGGCTCGCTAAGGTTTAGCTTAACCCGAATCGCCCAGAAAAGACAACGTTTTTTTGCTGTGATTGCAGGAATAGTCCTATCCCTCGTTACGGTGGCGTTACGGTGGCGCTCCGACGTAATACGTACCTTATAGGCTCCGCGTAAGACGTGTTCTTGGGTCCTCCTGAAACCAAACGCTTCCTCGTTCACGCGCACGAACCCTCGTACCTCGGGATCGCGCGGCACGACTGAGTTTTCCCGCGCAGAACGTGAGCTGTTTGCTTCCTCAGCTATAGAAACCTACACGGGTAAGCCCTGAGAGGCCTATCCGTGGCACCCGACGTGTTTCTTTTGATGGTCGGCAGGTCAACATCATTTCCATGAAAGTAAAAATTACGCACACTTACTTAGCCGCAAAAAAACAGGAAGGGTTCAAAGAACCCTTCCCAAAATTGCCAATGACTTAATTGCGCGGCGTGCTACAATGCCGCGAGCGGAATCTGCCAGCAGCGGACACGCTCTCGTTGATACGTGTAGGTGATCACGACATCGCCGGACTGGGTCTGAATAATGGCGGGGTAGGAAAACTCGCTCCGAAGATCTGCGTCGGCCTCCAGATGGGCTATGGTTTTCCACGTCTTTCCGTTATCTTTTGAGACGGCCAAGTCCAGGGGAGTACGGTCGCTCCAGTTGCCACCCACAGGATTGTAAACCAACAGGAGCCGTCCATCCTTCAACTGCACGGCATCAAAGCCGCTGTTGTTGTTGGGCAGACCCGTATCGTAGATGGGCGACCAGGTTTTGCCGCTGTCATCCGAGTCCGAACGCCAGATTTGCCCCCCCGTGGAGCGCAGCATGGCGTGGACCTTCCCCGGTGCCGATTCCCAGAAGGTGGGCTGAATGACACCCTTTCCTTTCAGCTTGCTCTTGTCGATCTCAAAATTCTCGGAGCGGCTCCAGGTCTTGCCATGATCCATGGAACGGTCCGCAAAGGCGTTCCAGCCCTCGTGCTCCGTCGAGGCCGGTGCGAGCCAGGCACCATCCGCCAAGATAATGGCCTTGTTTTTTACTGGGCCGCGTCCACCCTTATCCCCCGCGACCAGTTCTTCCGGGTCGCTCCAGGTCTTGCCGTCCTTGCTATGCATCCAGTAAGTCTTCCAAAAGGGGATTTCTGGCCCGACCTTGAAGAAGAGATGGATTTCGCCAGTCTCGTCCCGAAAAAGGACCGGGTTCCAGTGGGGCGTGTTGTTCAGCTTAGCGACAATGACGGGGGCAGACCATTTCTTGCCGTCCAGTGTGGATGCCCAGATGCCGACATCGTCATCCTTTTCCGCCTTACCGCCAAACCAGGCGGCCACCAGCCCCCCGTCCGATGTTTCCGCGACGGTGGAGGCGTGACACTGGGGAAAAGGCCGATTTGCGCCAAAAACGAAACTGACCCTGCCGCCCTCTTCACGAATCTGGTCCGCAAACTCGAGGGGCCAGAGGCCTTCGGCCAGCGCACTGGCGGGCACCAACGCCATAGCCAGAAGCGCCGCTGTTGCAATCAACTGTTTCATACGATCCACTGTCATTTCGAGGACCTTTCTTGTTTTGGTTGCTTTTCAACAATACATTTATTTACGCTCGTGGTATGCACTATCGTGCTTCCGCGCAAGCAGCCATGATACGCGGTGCCCCGTGCGATAGTAAAGCTGCGGAAAGCCGGTGGACCGCTCCAATATCGGTGGACAAAGTGGACGAAGTGGACAGCCATATTCACTCCGATTGAGGCCGAACAATGACACAAATCATCAGACAACCCCGCATTCGGGTGGCTGCCGTCATCCTGCAGGAGGACTTGCTTCTTCTGGTACGCCACAAAAAAGCGGCTGAAACCTACTGGATGCTTCCCGGCGGCGGCGTGGATTATGGCGAAACCCTGACCGAAGCACTGCAACGGGAGCTTCAAGAAGAAATGTGTATCGAGGCGGACATAGGTCCCTTGCTTTTCGCAAATGACTCCATTGCCCCCGATCATCATCGTCACATCGTCAATCTTTATTTTTGCGCCACCATCAAATCTGGAACGCCCCGACTTGGACAGGATGAGCGAGTCGTTGAAGTCGCCTTTCATCCTGTCACCAGCCTCCACGAGATTTCGCTTCGTCCTGATTTTGGCGAGACATTGCAGGGATTGCTGCAATCGGCCTCCCCCGTCACCGTCGGCTACCTGGGCAACATCTGGCGGGATTAGCAAAGGGGGTTGGGCTTTCCAGCCCGACATAAAGCGCACGGTGGGTGTCGAAATCGCCACCAAGGCTTGTGGTGATGTGTTGATTGTCCAGGCCCAGGCATCGTGTCTTGGCGTTCAAATCCCAAGTGGCTACGTGTGCCGATGGCAAGTTTTATGACCGACGCACTCCTTATGTCGGGCTGGAAAGCCCAACCCCCTTTAGGCCCGTGGATAGCGTAGGTCGTTCACATTGTCCACCGGACCCAATGACACCCACACCGCAGTGGCAAGAGGACTGGCTGTGTTATACTCGGGGGACCGTTTCACTACCAACCGGGAAATACACGGGCACAACGGATTGTTAGCCCTAGGACAGGAAGTCGGTATATTCGACGCCACGGATGCAAGGAGTGCAGCAAAATGCGGGTAGCGGTCTTAAATCCCATGTTTGGGAAAGATTTCACGAAGTCAGCACGGTGGTTTGCCCGATCACGCGGTCGCGTACAGCGCCACCCGGACTACCTCGCCACGGCGGCGGGCGTGCTCGAACTTAACGGTCACGAGCTGCTGTTCATGGACTCCCAGGCCATGAACATGCCCACCCCCGAACTCATTGAGAAGCACCTCAACGACTTCAAGCCCGATATGACGGTCTATCAGGCCACGACGCCCTCCATCTACGCCGACATCGAATCGGCCCGACTCTGCAAGGAAGCGGTCGGCGGCATGCATGTCATGGTGGGCCCCCACGTTTCCGCCGAGGCCGAATCCACCCTGCGGGCTTCCGATGGCGCGGTAGACGCGGTGGCGCGACACGAATTCGACTATATCCTGCGCGACCTGGCGGGCGGCACGTCCATCCAGGATTGCAAGGGCGTTTCCTATATGGACGGGGACGTGTACAAAGAAAACCTCGACATGCCCTACATTGAGGATCTTGACGAGTTACCCTTCCCTGCGTGGCACCACCTCGATATGAACAACTACAAGGATGGAGCCAAACTCTTTCCCTTCGTGACCGCCATTACGGGCCGGGGCTGCCGCTACCGCTGTTCCTATTGCCAGATTCCACAGGTCATGAACGGCCACACCTACCGAACCCACAGCGTGGAGCGTGTGGTGGATGAAATGGAATACGACAAGAAAATCATTCCGGGCCTTCGCGAGGTCATGTTTGAGGACGACACCCTCACCATGCGCATCGCCCGCGAGCGCCTCCAGTTGCTCTGCGAAGAGATCATCCGCCGCGACCTCAAGCTCTCCTGGAGCGCCAATGCGCGGGTGGACCTGAACGACCTGGAAACCCTGCGACTCATGAAGCGCTCAGGCTGCCGCATGCTCTGTGTCGGCTTTGAATTTGGCGACCAGAAAATATTGAACAATACGAAGAAGGGCACGACCATCGACCAGATGTACACCTTCGCCGAGAACGCGGCCAAGGCAAAGCTCCGCATCCACGGTTGCTTCATGGTCGGTGGCCCGGAAGAATCGCGGGAAACGGCTCTGAAGACCATCAAGATGTCCAAAGAACTCAAGATCGACACCGCGCAATTTACCGGCGTCGTGGCCTATCCCGGCACCTCCTACTACGAATGGGCCAAGAAAGACGGGGCGCTTATTCCCAAGGATTGGCGCGATTGGGTAACCGACGACTACGAACAGGCCCCCACCATCAATTTGGACAACCTGAGCAACGACGAGATCAATGAACTGGTGGATATTGGACTTCGGGAGTTCTACCTGCGCCCCACCCAAATGCTCCGCATGCTGAAAAACATCAGTTCCTGGTCCGATGTGAAGGCCAAGTACCATGGCCTCCGCAGCTTTTTCGGCTATTTCCTCGGCAACGGCCGGAAGAATTTCGTCGGGTTTACCGGGAACAATTAGCCCGAGCGGGGACTGCCTCGCCCAACCGTGCCAGGCGGGGTGAAGCAAGCGTCATGGCGAACACGGTATCCTGCGGTCGGTGGAGCATGCCAAAACCGGACCAAGGAGGGTGTGTCAGGCAAATACGATACTTATACAGGCAATACTTCCCGACTGGACCACATTCTTCAATCACTCGTAGATGGGTATGGAAAGCCATGAGCGTTGTTCTTCATCGTAGAGCACAACGATGTTCAGGGCGTCCACTCCCAAGAATTGGTATTCGCGAATTACACCCCCGCTTCTCTCCGTATAATGGGGCGTATAGATTACAGGAATGTCGGCCCAGTCTATCGTTTGAGCATGGAAAAGCACCCCCATGAGTCTATCCGTTTCCGCCACCGTTAGCCCCGCGTGCAGACCATCATCTCTGGCCTCAAGTATGCCCAGTGCCACGAACGTGAACACCAGATAGGCCACGACCAGCACCAGACAGGTCACGACCAGAAGGCTGAGTCCCCAGAGTAGGAGTTTGAGCAATTGGCGTTCTTTGTCCACAACCGCCACCTTTCTTGTTGCTTCCACAGCTTGCTTCATTCACCATTCACTATTCGCTATTCACTCGCGGAGCGTGACCTTTTTCCCCGGCATGACCATATTCATCGCTGTCAAGAAAATCTTGATCATCCATGGGGACAAAATCGTTCAGCGCCTCCCAGTTGAATTCGCGATCAAAGGGATCAAAAGCTTTCTGAGGATCGAAGATTTCCGGGTTGACCGGCAGCGCGCTATAGGGTGCGGCATTGTCGGGTTTCACCGTAAACATATCGCCCAGATCGGACGCAAAGGCATCGTACTGGTTCAAGGGCGGCAGGCTGAATACCGAAAAGGCGGTCTTTAACATGCTGCCAATGCTGGTGTGCGTGTGGGACACGTAGTCCTGCTTCGCGTAGGGACTGATGACCATGCAGATAGAGCGGTGGGCATCGACCGAATCGACATAGCCTTGGGCGTCGTCTTCCGTGACCATGATGACCGTCTCTTTCCACCAGGGGCTGTGGCTGATCAGTTCCACCAGGCGACCCAAGGCCAGATCGTTGTCGCTCATGTAGGAACCCCAGAAGGGATAGCCGTCATCAGGCCGTTCGCCCGAGCCGTGGTCGTTGGGCAGCATGACACTGATAAACTGGGGGAAGGGTTCTTTGCCGGACACCCACTTCTCGTTGTATTCCTCCTCGACCATGTCCATGCGGAATTGGTCGGGGATATTGGTGTTGTAGGTGGCAAACTTGCGGGAAGTCCGCTCAAAGAGCACCTGGGGCATGGGATAGTTTATGGTCAGCCGAATACCCGTGTATTTGTCCTTCTGCGTCTCTGTTTGGGGATGAAACTCGAAGCCCAAACCAAAGTTGTAAAAACTCACGCCGTTCCGCTCGAAGTGCGCCCAAATCGCGCCACCCTCGTTGTAGTCCTCCGGGTAAATCGTGCCGGAGGACCCGATGAAGGCAAAATCACCTGGCCCCTTGCCGGGCGAAGATTCCCCGATGCGCACCTCCATAAATTCATTGGGATAGGTGCCCACCAGCCACCGGTGCCCGTCTATGCTGTGATCGGAGTCACAGTAGAAATTGTCGTTGATGGCAAAACGCTTCGCCAGCGCAATATGGTTGGGCATGAGCACCACGTCTTTGATTGTCCGCGAGCCGTCTTTGTTGCTCACATCGATGGGCTTACCAAGGCGGCAGATATCCGCGTCACCCCGCCCGCCGGGAAGCGCCCCAAAGATCTCGTCATAGGTCCGGTTCTCTTTGGTCACATAAATCACATGCTTGATGGGACTCTTCCAGGCACCCGACGGCGCAGGAATGGGATGGCCCTTCGCCCGTTTCATGTCGGGCGCGTCGAAGCGCACATTATTCTGCAACACCCGCGCCGTGGCAGCAGCCATCGCCTTTTCGTCGCCGGGAATCGAAATCACGTTGATATAGCCGCGCATCAGCGCGCCAATGCCCGTGGGATCCGAAGGATTGTGATTCGGCCCCCCACTGGGTCCCGAACCGATGCCCTTAGCACAGGCTGCGTAGAGGGTGCGGCCATCGGGCGAAAGGGCCAGCTTGCTGGGGAACCAGGCGGTGGGAATATGGCCCAGCACCTTGCGATCCGCCAAGCGGATCACACCAATGGCGTTGATGCCCGCTTCGGCCACATAGAGGGTCGACCCGCCGGGGGACAAGGCCAAGCCAAAGGGAATCATCCCACGATACTTGGCCACCCGTCCATCCAGCACCAGATCGATATCTTCTTCACGCTTCCCGGTGGCCGTGTTGATGACCGTGATGCTGTCGTTGCTCCCGTTGGAGACATAAACATGATCGCCCGTCGCCACCATGCTGTTCGGGCTGCTCCCGCCCACTGCGGGGAAGTCTTCCAATTGTTCGCCGACGAGGTGCCCGGTCTTATAACGCCCCCGCACCACGCCCGCTGCCCCTTCCGTCAGGGCCACCGACCACACCGACATGGCCTGAAGGTCATTCGGGTCGCCCAGGGCCGGGGCCACCACACCGTCCACCGTCGTTCCCTTTTCCGCTGCCTCGGAGGGCACGCCAAAGGGAGGGAAAGGCAAATACGTGCGCTTCCCGTTTTCCTTCCTCAGGTAGGCGTATTCATACATCCCCACATTCGCCACATAGGCTTCGCTCTCGTCGGGCGACAGGGCAATGCCAAAGGGATAACGGCCCACCCCCACGGACCCCACAACCTTGCGCGCCTCCACGTCAATCGTAACCATGCGAAAATGAAGCTGGTCCACGCCATAGATATACTTGCCGTCACTGCGCAAGCGGATATCACCGAGATACCCAATGTCATAATTCGCTTCGCCCACCTTGTGGGCGCAATTTATCTCGAACAACTTTTCCCGCGTCGCCAAATCGAAGGCGTAGACCTTCCAGGATTTTCCGCCCGCCACATAGAGCGTCTTGCTGTCGGCGCTGATGGCCAAGCCCATGAAGGCGGCGTCAAGCACCCCTTTTCCCTCCGACATGTTTTCCGGGATATAGGAAATTACCGGTGCCTGGGGAGCGCTCATATCCAAAATGGACAACTGAGGCCCGTCGCTGCTCACCGCCACGACCCAGCGACCATCGGGGCTGATGGTGAGTCCATAGGGATGGGGGCGCACGGCATGCATGGCGCCGGTGGGCGTGATCAGCCGCCCATTGGGCAGAATGGTCTCGCCCGCAACGTTCCGCTCCACATAGCGTTCCCCCGAGGGGGAGGACATGATGGGCTGGGCGGATGCGATGCCGGGAACAAGGAGCAGGGCGCTTGCCGCCGCCATCAGCAGGCAACTGGATAATAATCGAAACATTGGAAAATCCTTTGTGGGATGAGGGAACATCTATCGCAAATCGTTTTGATGTAATTCTACAGGCTTTAGGCTACCAAAAAAAGGGGTGGCCCTACGGAAGTCAACTTCGGGTGCCACCTACACAGACGCGAGGTACGAGCGGCTTTGTGGGTGCGGGCTTTCGAGGAAAGCTTGCCACGAACCCACACCCACAAGCTTAGCCGGAAACCGGCTGCGCGTGTAGGTGGCACCCGACGCAATTCTCTTGAAGGTCTTGCCAACAAGAACCAGAATGCGGCAGGATTGCACAAATTCACCACTGGATCCCCGCGTTCGCGAGGATGAGGGGTTTGGGTTGTGGGCGAAGTTCACTTTGATTCAACTCGCCATTCACGAACGACCAAACTCCCCGATTACCGTCCGTTTCTCCGCCAGTTTCTGGCGCATGGATTCGAGCACTTCTTCATACGCCGCCTCACCGGCCAGATTAAAAAACTGTCGCGGGTCCTTTTCCCATTCGTACAATTCCTCACTGCCGTCGCCATACCGGATATAGGACCACCGTTGCGTTGTCAGTAGATGGTCCTTGCGCATACAGGTGTACACCGCGTCATGCACCACCATGCCCGGTGTGGTCATGGCGGGCACAAGGCTTTTTCCCTGGCAATGGGGCGGCACATCCAGGCCACCAAGCTCGGCCAACGTGGGATAGAGATCAATCTGCTGGGCCAGGCTATCCGTCACCGCAGGTTGCTGACCGGGCACATCAATCACCAGCGGGATGCGCACCGATTCTTCGTGGAGGCTCATCTTCTGCCAGAACTCGTGCTCGCCGAGGTGATAGCCGTGGTCGCTCGTGAACACCACGATGGTTTTTTCGCGCAGGCCAAGTCCGTCCAGGGCGTCCAGCATGCGGCCCATCTGGGCATCCATGAAAGCCACCGACGCGTAATAAGCGCTCAGCACTTCGCGCTTGGATTCGGCGCTATTCAGACCAATCCCCACGCTGTTTTTCGTAATCCCCGGCTTCGGAATATCGTCCCAGTCCCCCGCCACCTGATTCGCGAGCTTCATCGTCTCCGGCGCGTAGGCATCGTAGTAGGCAGCCGGGGCCACCAAAGGCACATGGGGCCGCACCAAGCCTACCGCCAGAAAAAAGGGCTTTTCCTGGTGGGCCTGCATCAGCTCAATCGCCTTGGTCGCCGCCTGCACGTCGGGCTGCTCGGATCCGTCCGTGTCGCCCTTCACCACATAGAACGCCCCGCCAAAACCCAGGCCATAATGAACATCAGGATCGCGCCGCAGATTTTCGTGGGTCAAGTGCGTATGGCTCCCGCTGCTCATCCACTCCGGCCCCTGACAGTTAAAACGCTCCGTCCAGGAAGCCGCGTGATCCGGTCCATCCACCCCGGCGGTGATATCGCCTGGCACGCGCATGTGATAAATCTTACTGACCCGGGCCGTGTAGTACCCTGCGTCCTTGAAGTGCTCCGCAAGGGACGGGCGATTGCCCATATTGGCCGTGAAGTTTTTGGCCGCGCCATTGCCCATCACGCCAATGGCCGGGGGATACATGCCGGACATTAACGCGGCCCGGGAAGGTCCACAAACGGGGTATTGGCAGTAGGCGCGGGTAAAGCGGACACCCCGGTGCGCCAAGCGATCAATATTGGGGGTCTTAGACTGGACGTTTCCATAGCAGGATAACGCTTCGGCGCTGAGATCATCGGAAATGATGAACAAGACGTTGGGGCGACTCGGTTCCGCCCGTGCCATCAGGCAAGGGCCGAATAAGACAAGCAGGATAAACAGACGCATTGTATATCACTCCTATTTAACGAGACCCCAGTATGCCGGGCCATCCTGGGGAGGCGCAACAGTCTGGATTTTCTCACGTCGAAGAGATTCCCGAATAGGGTGCCACCCTTACGCGGAGGAGCGAAGCGGGGGAGCTTACGGGTGCAGGTCATCAGGATAAGCATCACGTCAAACAAGAAAGACGGTATCGGATCGAAGACACAAGTTCGAATCCACACCCGCAAACTTAGCCGGGAACCGGCTGCGTGTGAGGGTGGCACCCTTTACAACAGTCCGTGTGAATACTTACTCGCTTTAAGAATAAGGCGTTCCGAAGAATTGCGCACCAATCACCAACTTGCTATACTCCAAGTGCTGCGATTTCTATATGTTACAACAAAGGGCGAGCTGTATGTCTTGTGATTTGGTTACTATAGGTTGCGTGTGTGCGGACGTTAAGGCACAACCTGTAGATGAACTCCCGGAACGGGGCACCTTGGGCCTTGTACCCTCCCTCGATATGACCATGGGTGGACTGGCCGGTGTTACCGCCGCCGTCTTCAGCCAGTTGGGTGGCCAGGCTGCTTTTGCGGGCTGCCTGGGCAATGACGCCTTTGGTGATTTCCTCATCCGGGCCTTCGAAGATGCCAACGTAAACACGGAGGGCATCCGGCGGATCGACGGGCAAAATTCGGCGGCCACGGTGGTCCTTATTGGTTCCGATGGCGAGCGCACCTTCCTGCACAATGTAGGGACGGTCGGCATCCTTTCCGAGGACGATATTGATTTCGATTTCGTAGCTAAGACCAAGGTCTTCCACTGGGGCGGCCCCGGCCTTACCCCCAGGCTCCACGGCGACCCCATTGGCCGTGTCTTTAAGAAGGTCCAGGCGCTGGGCGTGAAGACCTCCCTCGACACCTGTTTCGACGGCTCAAACACCTGGCTTCCCCTGATGGAAGCGGCCCTCCCCCACACCAATATTGTTTGCACCAGTATGAGCGAAGCGCCCCACTACACGGGCACCGCCGACCCCGAGGCCATCCTTCGTTTCTTCCTCGACTATGGCGTGGAGTCTATCCTGCTCAAAATGGGGGGCGACGGGCTGATGGTTTGCAACAAAGACACAACGCACACCTTTGGACCCCACGATGTTAGCGTGGTGGACGGTACCGGCGCAGGCGATGCCGCGTGCGCGGGATTCATCCACGGCCTCATCGAAGGCTGGGACTTGGCGCGATGCGGCGCACTGGCCAATGCTGTCGGCGCACTCACCGTCCAGACTGCGGGTACGGCGGGAAGCAATATTTCGCTGGAGGCGACGCTGGCGCTGGCCGAGAAACAGCCGCCCCTTCGGGCCTAATCAATATTTT
>JAJRPE010000151.1 GCA_024280935.1 Candidatus Hydrogenedentota bacterium | reverse complement strand
TGTTCATCTGAATGTTCTTGCCGTCCATGTAGAAATCGCTGAAACTGGTCGGCTTGGCCTCCCTGGCGCTATCGTTTGCGGGGTACCAGATTTCCGCCAGAAGGGGACGTGGTCCCGCCAGCTTGGGGTCGATCCTGGACGAATCTTCCAGTTGAATGGTGGTGACACCCACCGGGTGGGGGCCGCGTGCTTCGGGGTTGGGTTGGCCTGCGTGGCTGTAGGAAACAAACGTCACGAGGAGAAAGGCAACTGCGGTGGGGGAAAGTCTGATCATGATAGGTCGATTCTCTTAATGGTTTTCTGCGGTTGTGGGGTTGCTGTAGTTAGACTGGGATTGGGCCTCGAAGTTTCGGATGGCGACGACACGCGCCGCACGGTCGAGGGCCTCCTGCCAGGCGCGGCGCGGGCGGGGCGGCAGTTGGGCGAATTCCAGGACTCCTCGGTTTGCTGCCAGTGTTTCCGGCGTGTAGAGGGGCGGGAAGAGACTGCCAAACCAGGCGGCGATACGGTGATGATCCGCCTCCCAGTCTGCGGCCAGCACATGGTCAAGCCACCTCTCGGTGAAGGGTGCGCTTAGATCGGGGTGCAGGGCGCTGTGAAAGGCCCCGGCGGCGGCATGAAACGGCGGTGTTTCCAGGCTTGGATCGGTCAGCAGCTTCCATTGAGCCTCTTTGTTATCCAAGGTAGGCACGGCAACACGGCAGACGAGTGCGTGGCGCTGGCCTTGGGCCGTGGCATCGCGCTTCAATTCCCGGACGATTCGGGACTCCATATCGGGGCTGCCGAGCACGGTGAGTTTGCGAAGTATTCGCCAGCGACGTTGTTGATCCAGGCTTTCTTTTCGGAAAAGCTCTTCAAGGTGCTCTAATGATGCGGTGCGCGAGGCGAACGCCACGGTGGCATCGTGCCAAATCAGCCGTGCGTCGGAACCCGGCGATGTGGCACCGAGGCCCTCCCACAACAGGGATTCAATTTTGGGTGCGTAGTGCTCTCGTGCGGCGGGAGAGAGAAAGTGAAAGAAAACGGTTCGTGCTGTGCGTTGTCCCAGGAGATAATCGAGGAGGTTCGTGTCGGCCTCCTTCTGCACGTTCCGCAGGAGTACATCCATGAAAGCCGGGGCGCTGAGTTTCTGATGGCGCACCATGCTGAAGAGGGTGCCCCACACCATTTGGCGGGCGAAGGGATCTTTCAAATCGGCGAGGTGATTCAGGGCGGTTCTGAAAGAATGGTCGTCGAGAAAAAACAGCCCATAATCCATGTCACCGTAGTTCGGGTAGATGAAATCAGGGCGGGGCCTTCCGGCAAGCCACGGGATTGAAACGGGTGTGTCCTCATAGGCCAGTGGCGCGACATGATCCAGGGCCAGGGCACCAGACTCATCAAGGCGGAAGGAGGCGACCTGTGTTCGGTGAGCGGCCAGCCGAGGCGCATTGTAGGTGGCTTGTTTCAGAACGGCGTTGGTCAGAACTTCGTTTTCGTGGGAGAGCGATATCGTAATTTCAGCCAGCCCCTCGCTTTGCAGCCAGGTTTCGGTCCACGCGGACAGGTCGGTATTCGCAGCGGTGGCGATGGCGTCAATGAACTGAACTCGTGTCGCATTTTTCCAGGCATGGCGCCGGAAGTAGTCGGCCACGCCGCGCTGATAGGCATCATCGCCCACAAAAAAGGCCAGTTGCTTGAGGGCGGCCCCTCCCTTGGCATAGGTGATGCCATCGAAATTTGCGGTCGCGAGCCGTGCGGATGGCACCGCTGTTTCAATTGGATGGGTGGTGCTGAGCTGGTCCTGGTAGTAGGCCCAGCCTTTTAATCCGTAGAAATCGCGCCAGGCCCTGTTGGCATCACCCATGTTCGCTTGGGCCTGATAGGCCGAGAAGGTGGCGAAGCTCTCATTGAGCCACAGGTCATTCCACCAGACCATGGTAACGAGATTGCCGAACCACATGTGGGCCATTTCATGAAGCAGGGTGTTGTTGCGGCTCCGGTAGTCGTCGCTCGTCGCGGGGCCACGGAACAACATGTATTCGTTCATCGTCACCGCGCCTGGATTTTCCATGGCACCGGGCCGCAGCTCAGGGGCAAAGATATGGTCGTACTTTTCAAAGGGGTAGGGGGTCTCGAAAAATCGGTTGAAATAGTCCAACCCTGCCTTGGTTTCCTCAAAGAGCCGCTCGGCGTCAACGTATTGTGCCAGCGATTCGCGGGTGTAAAGCGCCAGAGGAAGATCGTTGTGGGTGTCGTGCCAGGCGTGGTATTCACCACCACCCAGAAAGAACAGGTAGGTGCTCAAGGGGGCCGTCGTGCTGAATTGCACAGTTTTTCGGCCATCATGCTTCTCTTCCGACACGATAGGTTGGTTCCCAATGACAACCCAGTCCTTCGGCGCCGATACCCGCATGCTATACGTTGCTTTGATATCTGGCTGGTCGAGACACGGGAACACGTTGTGGGCACCATAGGGCTCCAGGTTGGTGTAGAGGTATTCTTTGCCATCCACCGGGTCGGTCATGTGGCACAGCCCAAGCCCGGTTGTGGAATAAGCAGCGGTGTAGGCAATATCAATGGCGTTACGGCCCGTCTTCAGGTGCGCGGCTGGAATGTCGAAACTGCCTTTTCGCTCAACAATGTCCGTAGCGACGGCTCCGTTGACCCGAACCGATTGAATCCGCTCCGCGTTCAGGTCGATGCTCAGGGGATGGTCTGCTCGATTCAAATCCACAATTATATGGGCTGCGCCATCGAAGGCGCTGGCTTCTTTGCTCAGGGTAAATTCGAGATCGTACGTTACGTTTTTGACTTGGGCGCGCCGAATTTTGGCATAGTCCTCGGTGAGGTCGTCACGATCTTTGCGCACTGGTTGGGCATCTGCGGCGAGCGCGTATGCCAGGAGACTCAATAGCACAGCGCATCGGTATCTGGTACTGCGCATGTATGCTACCTTCCGTCGCGGCGCTGCTGGGCAAGCCAGGTGCAGGCAGCCTGCGGCAATTCTTCGTGCCCGCCCTCAAATATGGTCACCCGGGCTGGTCCTGCGGACTGACGAAGATGAATACGTCGTCCATAGCTTGGATCTTGCGTTGGTGCGACCGGCGGCAAAATTTCCTGGGACAGGGCATTGATCACCGATTGGTCAATCGTTCTTCCGCCCAGTTCGCGGGCGACTGCGTTGTAGGCATCGAGGGTGTGATGGATAGGGACGGAACCCGTGTGCCCATCGTGGACACCGGCGTTGAGGTCCAACGGGATAGCTGCGGCGTTGGCAATATGGAAGAGGGGTGAGCGCGCACGAAGTTGCTGGTCTACTTGGGGTGTGCTTCCTGGCGATCCGCCGACACAGGCTTCGAGATCCTTGAAGTACTTCAGGCCCAAGGCTTTCGTTTCGGCGTGCCAATCGGCGAGATTGCTGATGCCAACCCATGCGGATACGGCGGCCCAGGTTTCCGGGTTGTGCCCCGCCATGACCATGGCCATGTGGCCGCCGCCAGAGCTGCCCGCGAGATAGATGCGGCTCTTATCGACCGCGTAGCGTGAGATTGCCGTCGTAGTGGTGTCCAGAATATCCTGGCGCGCCGCAGCGGAGGCGCAGGCTTCCGGGTTGAAGTTCCCGCCGCGAAAGTGGGGCACAGCCACGTGCCACCCGTGGCTTCGGGCGACCGCTACCCACGAATCGGGATTGTAGTTGTACATATCCGTGCTCCAGGAATGGAGCAGGACCAACAGCGGCTGGGGGCCACGCTCCGGGGAGAGGTAGAAACGTGCGGGCTGTTC
>JAJRPE010000150.1 GCA_024280935.1 Candidatus Hydrogenedentota bacterium | reverse complement strand
CTTGAGAGTACCGAATTATCCGACTACTTTTCGATTTTTTTCTTCGTCTTGAGCTTGCATAATTCGATGCCAAGTTCAACCCACTCTCCGGTCAATTTCTTGAACTTTCTGTAGTTGGCAATCTGCCGCTCGACCTCTTCGCGGTTTTTCTTCGACACATACTCCGTGTGCCCCTTTCCCTGGTGGGTGTAACTCAGTTGGCCGTATTCTCCGCCCCAACTTCGGCTTTGTATTGAGAGCGAGCCAGGGCGCATCGCGCCAAGCGCCATTAACTCCTGCTTGATTTTCTCGATCTTCCGCTCAAGGGTTGTCTCCTTTTTCATAAAAAACTCCTTTCTCCGTGTAACGTCTTGCGTTCCAGAATATATCATATATATGATGCATTAAGAGTTGGGAAATGTCAAGAAGGGAGAAAAGTAAACATGGAACTCTGGAACATTTGGTGGCAATGGAGCCACATCCTGCGGCCCGCATGCGCACGGAAGAGAACCTTCATTTGAATGCTGGTGGTGCTGGCCGGGTTTTCCGTGCGAGAGGATCTGCTGGGCGTAACCAGCATCGTGCGCGGTCTCGGCCTGCAGCCCAAGTGCTACGACCGCATCCTGGACTTTTTCCATAGCTCCGCGCTGGATCTGGGGAAACTGACGCGGACATGGGCGGCACAGGTGCTGAACAATCATCCGGGATTGTTGCGATACAATGGGCGCATCGTCTTGGTGGGGACGGCATCAAGGTGCCCAAGTCGGGAAAGAAAATGCCCGCTGTGAAGAAGCTGCATCAAGAATCGGAGTCCAACAGCAAGCCCGCCTTTATCATGGGCCATTCGTGCCAGGCCGTGGCGATCCTCGTCCAAGGCCTGCAAAGCGTGGTCGCCATACCCCTGGTGGCACGTATTCACGAGGGGGTGGTCTTTTCCAACCGGCACAAGCGCACCTTGCTCGACAAGATGCTCACACTGCTCGGGGAACTCCAACTCAACGCGTCCTACACCTTTGTTGGGGATGCCTATTACGCCTCGCGAAAAACCGCCCTGCCCCTGCTGGCCGAAGGCAACCATCTCGTGACGTGCGTGCGCAGCAACGCCGTGGCCTTCTTTCCCGCAGAGATCCCGAAGAAACCAAAGCGAGGACGCCCCAGGGTATATGGTGACAAGATTGCCCTTAGAACCTTGTTCGACGATATCGAGGCCATGACAAGCATCGACAGCCCCGTCTATGGCGAGCGCGGCGTGCAGCTACAGATACGGACCCTCGACCTGCTCTGGCGACCCGTGGGAAGAGTGGTTCGCTTCGTCGCCGTGCATCACCCCACGCGAGGCAAATGCCTGCTCATGAGCACGGACCTCGAATTGAAGGCCGACGATATCATTCAGCTCTACGGCTACCGATTCAAAATCGAAGTGGCCTTCAAGCAATCCCTGCATGTCGTCGGCGCATTTCTCTATCACTTCTGGATGGCGGGCATGACACCCCTCAAGCGCAACAACGGAAACCAGTACTTGCATCGAAAGGACAAAGCCTATAGAGACGCGGTCAAAAGAAAGATGGGGGCATACCACCGCTTCATGCAGCTTGGACTTATCGCGCAAGGCATCATGCTCGCCATCTCAACGACCGAACCTAAGCTCGTATGGCGTCATTACGGTTCCTGGCTGAGAACCGTTCGACCCGGAATATGCCCCTCCGAGCGCGTCGTGGCAAACGCCCTGCGAAATAGCCTCCCCGATTTTCTCGCGGATAACCAAAAAGCATCAATCCTCACGAAATTCATTCGTGAAAAACTTGACCTCAACAGGGCAGAAGGTACACGATTGGCCGCATGATGAAAATAGGAGAGAATTCGGTACTCTCAAGTAACGTGAGCTTTGCCCACAACCCAATGTGTACTCTAAAAAATCGGCAGGAGGTGCCACCCTCACGCGGAGGAGCGAAGCGGGGGAGCTTGCGGGTGCACGATACCAGAATGTACTTTGTACTAAGAGGAGATTGCGTAGCTTGTCGAAGCGTGTTACCAAGCCAGGCAAGGAGTCTCCGTGACCCTGCACCCGCAAACTTAGCCGGGAACCGGCTGCGTGTGAGGGTGGTACCCGTGGCATCTCCTTTTCAGGTGTCGAATAGACTAAAAAGCCCGAGAGTTGAGTGCAGCATTGAACATGTCATTAATCATTACCCCACAACAACGTATAGAGATCGCATGGGGCTTCTTGTTTTTTTTTGACCTTATTGATGAGTAAGGGACTACGCTTCGTCTGGGACCTTACCCAGAAGAAGTGGCACCTGCGGTGCAGTTGGTATCCAACGGCGCTGGAAAATGCAAACAAGGCCGCCAAACTCATATTTTTTGTCGATAACAGGCCCTCAAGGGCCTAACAAAATAATCGGATGAACCCTATGGTAGACATGGCACGTGTGTGGCCCATTCTATGTCAATTTGGTATCGGCGGCCTTCTTTGCGCCATCGGTCTCTGGGCGGGCCTGTCCAGCGGCTATCTTGACATGAAACTGCGGGATGATCGCCGAATGATCTACGTCATTATTGGCGGATTCGTCGGCCTTCTCGCGCTCGCTTGTGCGTTTACCTTCTGGTTGCCCTTCGTGGGCGTGGGAGAGGCGTCATGATCGGAACTCCCTTGGATCTTGGCGTGATGGTGGTGTACTTCATCGCCGTCGTCGGTTTTGGTGTCTATTTTGGCAAATACAGCAACACGACCAAGGACTTCTACTTTGGTGGCCAGCGCTTTGCGTGGTGGGTGATTGCCTTTTCCGCCACCGCCACCACGGTGGGCAGCTACAGCTTCGTGAAGTATAGCGCCGCAGGCTACACCTATGGCCTGAGCAGCACCCAGTCCTACCTCAATGACTGGTTCTGGATTCCGATTCTATTGCTCATTTGGCTGCCCATCATCTACTACCAGCGCGTGCAATCGGTTCCCGAGTATTTTGAGCGTCGCTTCAACCGTCCCACGCGAATGGTGGCGACCCTCTTTATCCTCGTCTATCTCATCGGTTATGTTGGGATTAATCTGCTCACCCTGGGCAAGGCCCTGGAGACCATGCTGGGGTGGCCCGTTTTCGCGGGCGCGGCCGTGGCGTGTGTGGCGGTGACCTTCTATGTCTTCGCCGGTGGTCAGACCTCCGTTATCATGACCGACCTGGTACAGGGCATTACCCTGCTTGTGGTGGGTCTCGGGGTATTTCTGGCCGGTGTGGCGCACTTTGGCGGTTTCGTCGACTGGTGGGCCCTCTTTCCCGAAACACATCGCTATATGTTCTCTGAGTTTAACAGCCCCGACAAATTCAGTTTTATAGGGATTTACGGGCAGGACGGGTTAGCCAACACCGGGGCCTTTGTCTTGATGAACCAAGGCATCATCATGCGTTTTCTCGCGCTGCGGAGCGTGAAAGATGCCCGAAAGATGTCGATTTGCTGGATTCTGGTCCTGGCGCCCCTTGCAGCTATTACGGTGAGCGGCGGCGGCTGGATTGCCAAGGCACTCACGGTAACGGGCGAGTTGGAAACGACCGGACAAGATGCCTTTATTGACGCGGCTCACTTTCTGTGCAGTCCCGGCATATTTGGTTTTGTGCTGGCGGCCCTCATGGCGGCGCTGATGAGCACGGCCGACACGCTGATCAACGCGGCGAGCGCAATCTTTGTGAATGACATCTACCGGCCTTATTTCAAGAAAAAGGCCGAGGACAAACACTACCTTCGTATCGCACGCTTTTCGAGCCTCAGCATTGCAGCTATCGGGTTGATGTTGGTGCCCCTCTTTCAGGGAGAATCGATCTACCTGGCCCATGCAAAGTTTACGGCGGCGATTACGCCACCGATTGTAATCGCGATCCTGTTCGGCATTCTTTGGAAACGCTTTAACACCCCGGCAGCCCTGGCGGCCATGGTGGGCGGCGGATTCCTCGTCTTTCTATCCACCTTTTCGCCCTTTGACGATTGGTTCCTGAAGCCCATCTCCTTTGGCATGGGGCCGGACAGCTACAAATATATTCGCGCCATTTTCGGTCTTTTGGTCAGTGGAACCTTGGGCGGAGTGGTCGCCATGGTGACCAAACCCCAGTCTGCGGAATCTATCGCGGGACTTATCACCGGCACGCAGATCACGGCCATGGAGTACTTTAAGGGCGGTCCCATTAATCGACGGGAAGGCAAGGTGGTTTATCTGCCGGTTCAGACCGATGCTACGCTCACTGATGCGGAAATGGTATGCGTTTCGAGTGCCCATATGGACACCTTGGCGGCGGACCCTGGCGATCTACTCTATGTCTGTGACAAACGGTGGTGGCTGGGCGGACTGCGGAGTTTCCACACGAAAGCGGGCGAACCCAATGGGCACGATGTGCTCCGGCTGAGTCCCGAAGCGATGGCGCGTGCTCATTTTTCCGACGGGGACACGGTCTATATCGAGAAGCAATTTTAGCAGGTATTATTCGAGGTGCCGATAACAACTGCTTGGGTGATTCCAATAGTCGCTGTTCAAAATACCTTCGGTGACTTAGGTTTGGCTTTCGTCTTTCTTCGGCAACTCAGGATTCATCGTCTCCGGGTCCCATTCATTGAATTTGGTGCTTTTCGACATGGGTACACCAGCGATTAAGGCGGCCCGAGAGAGTACATGCCCCACAATGGGGGCCGTAATACAAAGGAAGAGGGCGATCAGCACAGCCCGCACGCGAATGGCGGGGTCATCAAAATAGAGTGCCAGGGCAAGCAGACTGGAGATGACTCCAATCGTTCCTACCTTGGTGGCTGCGTGCATCCTGAGGAAGACATCGGGAAAGCGCAGAAGTCCGATGGCGGCGATCAACGTAAAAATGCCTGCAACCCACAATAAGGCGGCCACAAGGTACACCGTCATTGGTCGGATCCTTTCTGGATGTACATGGCGAAAGCAACACTGCCCACGAAGCCCACCAGAGCAGCGACGATAGCCACACTGAGGAAATAGGATTCGCCCGAAGCGATGGCATCGACTACGATCATGCCGATAACACAGGTCGAGATAAAGTCCAGGGCAACGACTCGGTCTGAAAGGGATGGCCCCTTGATCAGCCGAAACAAGGCGAGGAGCAGGGCAATGCCAAACATAGTCATGACACCATTTATGGTGATGGAATCGATCATGGCTTTCCTCCTCAATTGAAGAGTTGAATCAAGCGGGCTTCTAATCCGTTCTTGATGGACTTCCGAACGGCCTCTGGACTTTCCATGTTGAGGACATGGACGTAAAGGGTTTTTCCGTCGGCAGAGAGGTCGATACTCATGGTTCCCGGTGTCAGGGTCACGATGTTCGCCAGCAGCGTATGCTCTGCCGCTGAACGGGTGTCCAAGGGGACTGCTACGATGCCGGGTTGCAGCTTGCGGAAGGGCCAGAGGACCGCTGCGGCGACATCAAGGGCACCGATAATCACCTCCAGGATGAAATACACCGCGAAGGCGACGATATGGTACATCTTCTTTCCGTAGGTTCGGCTTCGGGTGATTTCCGGCTGCACGCTGAGTATGGCGTAACCCACCAGAAATCCCACCACGAAGTTGTGCAGGGTAACGGCACCCGAGGCGGCACACCATGTCAGTGCGAGAATCACGTTCAGCAAGAATGAGGTCATGATGGGGTTCCCAACACGGCAGTGATGTAGGCGTCCGGATCGAGCAGTTGCGTTGCCACCCGCAGGGCGAAGGAGAAGGCTGGCTGGGCTGCGAGCGAGAGGCCCACACTGAATGCGGCCAGGATCGTCGCAGGGAGCACCATCCCCCAGATTCGCGTCCGCGACAGGGGGCGTTCGGAGAAGCTCCCCGATTGCATTGCGGGTGCGGGCTTCCAGAAAACTTCGTTCCATATTTTTGTCATGGAATAGAGCGTGAGCACGCTGACTGCCAGCGATACGGCCACAGTTATGTAGGCGCTTGATTCAAGCCCGGCGCGAACCAGTGCCAACTTTGCAATGAAGCCGGACAGCGGTGGCAATCCCGCCAGTGACATGGCGGGTACCGCAAAAAGTACGGTTAGCGCGGGGTGCAGTTGGGCAAAGGAGCCGAGCACCTTCAAGTCGGAAGTTCCGCGAAGATAGTAGACAATCGCGCTCACGACAAACAGGGCTGCTTTGGCCGCCATCACATGGACCATGAAGAACAAGGCGGCGGCCAGGCCGAATGGCGTAAACAGCGCAAGTCCGAAAAGCAGATAGCCGATCTGACTCACAATGTGAAAGGAAAGCAGACGACGCAGGTCATACTGTGCCACCGCACCCAAGACACCCGTGACCATTGTCAGTGCCGCCACCACCAGCAGCAGCGGCTGAAAATAGCCCTGCTCTGATGCGAATACCAACGTCGTAATACGAATCAGCGCGTAGATGCCTACCTTGGTTAAAAGGGCGGAAAAGAGAGTGGTCACCGCGTGGGGTGGCGTGTGGTATGACGCGGGAAGCCAGGAGAAGAGTGGAAAGAGCCCGGCCTTTATCCCAAAAGCCACGATCAGCATGCCACCCGAAGCCTGAATAAGCGGCGTATTGGAAATATCCGGCATTCGCTGGGCGAGGTCGGCCATATTCAGAGTGCCCGTCTTTCCGTAGATCAGCCCCACCGCCGATAGAAATATCACAGAACCGAGCAGGTTCATCGTGACATATTTTACGGCGCCGTCCAGTTGATCACGGTTGCCGCCCAGAACGATAAGTACAAAGGATGCGATCAGCAATACCTCAAACCAAACGTAAAGATTGAAGAGGTCGCCTGTCAGAAAGGCACCGTTGACGCCGGCAAGCAAGACGAAGTAGAGGAAAAAATAGCCGTCTTTGATGCGACGGGATTCGATGGTGACCATGGAGAAGATAGCCATCAGGACGGCCATCAGACCGGTCATCAGGACCATAATGGCCGCAAGCCCGTCCGCGACCAGGCAAATACCAAAAGGTGCGGACCACTTCCCCACATGCAGCACTTCGATGTGATCGGGGTAGACGCGGTAGGCGACGGCGATGGCAGCAACCAGCATCGCTCCGGTTCCCATCAGAGCAAGCCAGCGTTGAAGTATAGGTCGCCCGGTACACGTGGCGCACAGAGCGGCCATCGCAAGGGGGATGACTATTGGTAAGGTCAACAACAACGAATTTCGTCCTTTCGCGTCAGATCAGGTCTCGGTTCGGCGCAGTTCATCAATGTCATCCGATCCCAGCACATCATAGGCACGTCGAAACAACACCAGAGCGAATGCCGTAATGCCAAAGCTGATAACAATAGCAGTAAGTACAAGGGCCTGGGGGACAGGATCGGCGCTGCCCGCCGGCGGGGCGCTCATGGAATCATGCACGAGCGGGGGTGCGTCCCGAACGATGCCGGCAGCGGTAAAGACGAGCAGATTGGCGGCGTGACTGAGCAGCATCAAGCCAAGAATAACCTTCAGAAAACTTCGGCGCATTAACAGATAAAAGCCGCATCCGAAAAGTACCGCGATGAGGAGCACCAGGCTAATCTGCATGATAGCTCTCCAATATGGCGAAGGTTATGGTCAGCACGACACCAACCACCACGAGGTACACGCCCACATCGAAGAGCAGGGGGGTACCCAGTGTTAGCTCGCCGACAGCGGGAAGATGGAACGAACCCCACAATCCTGTGAGGAAGGGATCGCCCTGTAATACGCCAGGGAATCCACTCAACAGCGCGATACCCAGGCCGGCGGCAATCAGGAGCTGCGGCGACACATGGACCGCCCGGCGTGCGGCGTTAACGTCTTGCGCCAGCGCATGAAGGGTAAACGCCGTCGCGGCCAGCAGACCGCCCACGAAGCCCCCGCCCGGTTCATTGTGCCCCCGCAAAAGGAGCAGCACAGACAAGAGCAACATGATGGCCTTCAGCACATGGGTCCAGTTATAAAGAAGAATCGAGTTCAGGATGCACTCCTTTTCTTGCTTCGCAGCCGCAACAGCGTGCGTGCGCCGAAGGCGGCAACCGCCAGCACGGTAATCTCACCCAGGGTGTCCAGCGCACGAAAGTCCACGAGAATTACATTGACCACGTTGCGTCCATGGGCGAGCGGCAGGCTGTTTTCCCGGAAATACTCGGCAATAGGCCGTGTCTGGTCCGAGGCCAGCGTGCTGTAAACCAGCACCCCCATGAGTCCCCCAGCCAACGCGGCGATCACGCCATCGCGTCGGCGAACACTCGCTGAGGTGAGTTCCTTGAATCCGGGCATGGCCGCTGCCAGCAGTGCAAAAAAGACAACGGAAAGAGACTCTACCACAATTTGTGTTTTCGCGAGGTCGGGTGCGCCATAGTAGACGTAGAGCAAGGCCATGCCATAGCCCACCACGCCCAGGCATGCCAGGGCACCGAAGCGTGATCGTACCCGTGTGAGCGCCAGGGCGGCCAGGGCGATCAAGGCTACCGTCAGCAGTTCGTGGAGTCGAAGCGTATCCATGGGAAGGGTGCTTTCGGGAACCTTGAGGTGCAGTGCGCCAGATACCGAGCCAATGGTGCAGGCCAGTATCACCAAGAGGTAGTATCGAAGATAGCCATGCTGCAAAAAACGGGTTTGCAAACGTGAAAGCCCCAACATGCTATTTACCGCGCCATGATAGATGGCCTCTGGACCGATTCGATGGAGGAATTGCAAGGGCGCAGTTATTCGGAGCCAGGGCTTCCGAAAGCAAAGGATGGTTACGCCCAGTGCAAGGGTGATTGTACTCAGGAGAAACGCGGTGTTTATGCCGTGCCAGAGCTTGAGGTCAAAAACCATTTCTTTGCCCAACACCGTGACACCAGCCGGTGTCAGAAGATATTTTCCCAGCGCGGTTGGAAAAAGACCTGCGCTGAGACCGAGAAGGCCCAGAAGAAGCGGTCCCGCCAACATGCCCAGTGGGGCTTCGTGTTTCACGGGGGCATGTGTTCCTCGTGAGCGCCAGAAAGGAAACAGGCCCACCGCAACCGCGACGTAAACGTTGGCTACATTCGCCAGTACTGCCACAGCAATCAGTATTTGCATGGCAACTGGGGTGTAGAGCACAGCCTCGTAGATCGATTCTTTTCCGACAAAGCCCAGCAGGGGAGGGAGCCCCGCCATGGAGAGGGCCGCGAGTAGGCCGGACAAAGCGGTAAGGGGCATGATACGGCCCAGCCCACCCAGTCGTTCAAAGCGGGTTTCGTGGGTCTCGTGGATAAGCGTGCCCGCGATCATGAACAAGGCTGCCTTGTAAAAGGCATGGACAAAGAGAAAAACCTTAAAGGCCTTGATAGCCAGCGGTGTTCCCAGGCCCAGGCAGAGCACGAGTGTTCCCAGCGCGGTAATGGTCGAGTAGGCCAGCATGGGTTTCAGCTCGCTTTGCTGAACCGAAAGCCATGCGCCAACCAGCATGGTCGCGCCACCAAGGCCCACGAGCAGCCAGAACCATACATCGGTGTCGCCCAGCGCGGGACTCAGTCGGGCAAGAAGATAGATGCCCGCCTTGACCATCGTCGAACTGTGAAGGTATGCGCTGGCTGGGGTCGGTGCGGCCATGGCATTGGGTAACCAGAAATGAAAGGGAAACTGGGCGGACTTTGTCGCAGCGCCCGCGACAACAAGAAGCACAATAGCGAGGTAATGGGGGTGTTCCTGTAGACCGTGCGTGCCGATGATATCCGTAAAATTGTAGGAACCCGCCGCGTTGCCCAATAGAATCAAACCGACAAGGAGCGCCAGACCACCGGCTCCTGTGGTCAACAGGGCCTGTAACGCCGCCTGACGGGAGGCGTTCTTCTCGTGCTCGAAGCCGATGAGAAGATAGGAGGCAACGCTTGTAAGCTCCCAGAACACAAAAAGCACCAGGATATTGTCTGAGAAAATCAGGCCGAGCATGGCGGCCATAAATAGAAACAGGTACGACAAAAAGCGCCCTCGGCGGGGATCATGCTGGAAATAGGCATCGGCATACAAGCAAACCAGGGTGCCGATTCCCGTAATCAGGAGTCCAAAGGCAATGCTCAGCCCATCGAGCCGCATACTCAATTCCAAGCCCACGGCGGAGGCCCAGGGAAAGGAAACGAGATGGGCAGCGGTGCTGCTATCCAGCTGATCGAGGACACGGAGAAGGTAGACAAACGCGGCCATCGGTATGGCCGCGCAGAGCCAGCCACAGGCACGTCCAGTCAGACGGGCAAGGGGGAAGGCAATTGCGGCACCGATCAATGGTGCGATGATGAGAAGAGGGGTCATGGCGTTATACAGCAATACATCGAATCGTTGACTTCATACCGGCGGGTGAGACGGGCTTCTGGTTGGATGGGGTGAGTATATACTTGTCAGGGTAACGATTTCATGATACTTGATGGCAGCCGAGGTGGCTTTTCCCCACAGCCTACCCCTTGAACCGGATTTTTATTCACGGGTGTCGATATTGTGGCGGGAAATGGACTGTGCCGACTCCGTGCATAGACATTTCGATTGCGATAAGGAAATTCGTACTATTCGTTGATTTTGCCCGGCGGAACGCCCGTTTTCGAGGTGCGCTCGGAAGCCCTCGGGCGCACGGTGATGTCATATTCCGCCAGGAAGTAGACGCTATTGCCGTAGGACTACAGCCGGTAAAAGTACCTGCCGTTGAGCTAAAAGTATTCTTGGAACCCCAAGAAAACGCGAATACACTACGCTGCTTGGGGCGCGTCAGTCCCTGCGCTGTGAGCGCGTGGAGTACCTGTTTGGGTTGTATGAAGAATTGACCGCTGGGGACTGACACGGACCAAGCCCTTCCGGTATGCGGAAAGGGCGTGGCTTCACAGGCCGATGCTCGCGAAAACAAGGGCCACTTTAAGGTCCGTGGCTGTCCCGTCGTTGGTGAAAGTGAGCGACGATTCTTCCGCCAACGACGGGACAGCCACGCCCGTCAAAGGTGCCTTTTGTTACGTGCTTGAATGCGTTGAAGTTCAAGGAATAAAGAGTAGACCACGCTTCTTGGGGCGCGTCAGTCCCTGATGCTTTCTCATTCTTCCCATGGTAAGGGCCATTCCAATTTGACACTGTTTCTGTTTTGCGCTATTCTGCGCTCATGCTGCGAACAGCACGTATCGTAATTTCCGGTGCTGCCCATCATGCCACGCAGCGGGGAAACAATAAGCAGGTGGTTTTTCTCGATGACGAGGACCGCCTGAAGTACCTTGGCCTCCTTCGCCATTACAGTGTGGAATTCCACCTGCGAATTGTCGCGTATTGCTTGATGACCAACCATATCCACTTGGTCGCCGTCCCTGGATTCAAGACTTCCCTCGCCGATGCCATCGGGCGCACCCACCAGCAGTACACGTCTTACTTTCACGACAAGCATAATCTCAGCGGACACCTTTGGCAGAGTCGTTTCTTTTCGTGCCCCATGGACACTGCCTATGCAATGAACGCCGTGGCTTATGTTGAGCTCAATCCAGTGCGGGCTGGGATGGTCGCGGAGCCGTGGTCCTATGCTTGGTCCAGCGCGGCATCCCATGTTGGATTGCGCAGTGCTCGCCTCCTCAATCTTTCCCGATGTTTCAGGAACTTACTGCGGACGGATGGCTGGAAACATTGGGCGGTTTACGAGAGAAGACGGAAATGGCCCAGGAAATTCGGCGACACACGAGGAAAGGGCGGCCACTTGGCGACGATGCTAAATTTTTGAAACAGCTTTCGAAATGGCGTTCGGGATGAAAGGGACTGACGCGGACCAAGCCCCTTGGGTATGCGGAAAGAACGTGACTTTACCCTCTGGTTGCATAAATCCGAGTTTTAGATGAGCTTATATGCCTCTCAGGGGCGCATAATCATTGAGCAAAATTCGTTTTGGAGTACTGTCAGGAGTGGGTAGCTGGACTGCACTCCCGGTGAGGTCCTTAGCCTT
>JAJRPE010000149.1 GCA_024280935.1 Candidatus Hydrogenedentota bacterium | reverse complement strand
GTTGCAGTATGTCAGCCGTACCGGCCCTGCGGGGCAGGTCTTCACGGTGTTTGATGAGTCTGGCGCGCAGGTACCCGACGCATCGATCTGGTTTTCGGGACGCAGCTACACGGCAGACAAGGGCGGTGAAATAACCCTGCCCTTCTCCACGAATCCGGGCACGAAGAACTTCATCTTGTCCGACGGGGAATTTGCGAGTCGGAAGACTTTTGAGCACGCGGGCGAGGTGTATCGCCTATCCACGGGCTTCCATGTGGACGCAGAATCCCTGCGCGCGGGCAGGATGGCCGAGGTGGCCGTGCGGCCCCTGCTCTACCTCAACGATGCGCCCATGCCGCTGAATCTGTTGAAGCACCCCGTGCTCGACATCCGCTCCCGAACCCACGACGGTATCGAGAGCAGTCAGCAGATTAGCGACATCGCTTTGCAGAACAATGAGCTCACGGTGCAGTCCTTCCGCGTGCCGGAGAATTTGGCGGAACTCACCTTCGTGCTGAGCGGCACGGTGGAGCGGCTGACGGGTGGCAAGCCCTTGCCGTTGCGCGCGGAACAACAGATTGCGGTCAACGGGATTCATGCCATGTCCCAAACGGCGGCATTGTTGTTGACGCAGTCCGACACCGGGTACGCGCTGGAAATACGCGACAAGACTGGCTTGGGCATTGCCGACCGGGTCGTGAACATGACTGTACACCATCGCGACTTCGCCGATGTCGTCGCTATTGATCTCAAGTCCGACGGCGATGGGCGCGTTGCCCTCGGCGCGCTGCGGGACATCCAGATGATTGGGGCAAGCTCCGCCGGGGTGTCGTCGAAGGCCTGGCCCCTTACGCGGCCCGCCTTCACCTTTCCCGGCACGCTCCAGGGAAGCACGGGTCGCCCACTGCGTATTCCGTGGATTGGAGAGCGCCCGAAACACATTGCGGACGGGGCCTCCCTCCTCGAAATGAGACAGGACGTGTTCCTGTCGGACCGCACGGCAGCCCTCAGTTTGGAGGGTGGCTATCTTACGGTGTCGGGCTTGTCGGCGGGTGACTATATGTTGCATCTGAAGGATAGTGGCCGACGCATCACGGTGCGTGTCACGGATGGCGAGAGAAAAGGCGGATACGTCGCTTCGGAGCGGCGTGTGCTCACAACCCGGACGCCCACGGCATTGCAGATTCAATCGGTGGACGGGGATGGCGGTGGGGTGAAAATACAGGTGGGCGGGGCCAATTCCTTTACCCGCGTGCATGTCGTGGCAACCCGCTTCCTGCCGGACCGCTATCTCTATTCCCGGATGAATGTGACGGCATCATCTGCGGTGGCGTCACGTCCCTTGGGCCAAAGCTATGCCCTGTACACCTCGGGCCGTCAGATTGGTGATGAATACCGGTATATCCTGGAGCGCCGCTTCGCGACCAAGTTTCCCGGCAACATGCTGGAGCGGCCTTCGCTCTTGCTTAATCCATGGGCTATCAAGGAAACGCATGCCTCTCAGGAGGCCGCGAGCGTGGGGGAGGAACCGGCTGCGATGCCACCACCTGCTTCCGTCTCTTCGCCATCCCCCGAGCGGACAAGGGAGATGAAGGAGGAAAAGGCAGCGTTGGATGTATCGCCCAGCTTCGATTTTCTCGATGGCGAAGGGGTGGCGTTGTACAATCTGAAGCCGGATGAAAACGGGGTAGTCACGATAACAGCGGAAGACCTTCAGGGCCGGAGCTACCTGCAAATAGTGGTGACCGATCCCTTTGCAACGGTATCCCGCTATGGGGCGCTGGCGGAAAAGCCATGGACGGCCCGCGACCTCCGTCTGGCCAAGGCGCTGGATCCGGCCAGCCACGTGGTGGAGCAGAAGCGCGTGCAGGTGTTGGCGGCGGGCACTTCTCTCAAGGTAAGCCTTACGGGCGATGCGGATGTGCAGGTTTATGACTCCTTGCCCTCGGTGCTGGGCCTGCTGATGACCCTCAATGGCGATGCCAAACTCAAGGAGTTTAGTTTTGTCGGGCGGTGGCCGGAACTCAGCGAGGAAGAGAAACTGGAGAAGTTCTCGAAGTACGCCTCCCACGAACTGAATTTCTTCCTGTACCACAAGGACCGCGCCTTTTTTGATGATACGGTGCGGCCCTTCCTGGCGAACAAATACCGCAAGACCTTCATCGACCACTGGCTGCTGGAAGATGATTTGAGCGGCTACTCGCAGCCCTGGCGGCTTGGGCAATTGAACCTGGTGGAGAAGATTCTGCTGGCGAAACGATTGACCAGCGAGCAAGAGGCGATTGCACGAAACACAGGCGATGCCCTGGAAATGATCCCGCCGAATCCCGAGCGCTTTAACCAACTGTTTATGGCCGCGCTCCATGGCCGTGCCCTCGAAGGCGGATTCGGCAGCAACCTCCAGAATGTGGAGATCGACGGCTCTATCAGGATACGTGGTAACTTTTATGACTATGATGACAATTTGGAGGGTGGCGGTGGTGCCTTTAGCGGTGAGCGAAAAATGAAGCGTGCCATGCGAAATGTAGAGGCGGATTCGGACCTAATCAGTCGAAACATAGAGCAGTCGAAGCAGTTGCCAGAAGCGGCAGATTCACGGGGTATAAAAAACTACGTATACAAGGCCCGGGATAAGAAGGACAAGGAAATGGACTTGTTGTTCGCTACGGTGAATGACGCGCAACGTGGTCAATATCGCGCCCTCTATCGTGCCACGGAAAAGACGCAGGCCCTGGTGGAGAATGACTACTACAAGCTGCGTATCGAGGAGGCCCATGCGGGACTCATCCCGGTCAACGCCTTCTGGCTGGACTATGCCGAAGCCGACCCCGGTACACCCTTCCTTTCCAAGTATCTGGCGGAGGCCGCATCGAGTTTCACGGAAGCTATGCTGGCCCTCGCCGTGCTCGACCTGCCCTTCGAATCGCCCAAGCACGAGGTCTCTGCGACCCAAGGGGACTACACCTTAAAGGCGGGTGGCGCGGGCATCGCCTACTACAAGGATGTCGAAGCCGCAGCAGCGCCGGACGGTGAAACGCCCATTCTGGTGAGCCAGAATTACTTCCGGGAGGACGACCGCTTCCGCCATGAGGGGAATCAGCGCTTCGACAAGTTTGTGACGGAGGAATTCCTCACGGGGGTGGTCTATGGCTGCCAGGTGACGGTGACCAATCCGACCTCGACCCCGCACCAAATCGAGGTGCTGCGCCAGGTCCCGGCAGGCGCGCTGCCGGTACACAGCGGTCGCTACACGAAGAGCGAGCGCATGGCGCTGGCTCCCTACAGCACGGCGCGCCTGGAATATTTTTTCTACTTCCCGAAGGCGGGTGATTTCGCCCACTATCCGGTCCACGTCAGCAAAAACGGTGTGTTGCTCGCCTTTGCCGCGCCGAATGCCCTGTCGGTGGTGGAGGTGCCCAGCCGCGTGGACACTACGACCTGGGCCTACGTTTCACAACAGGCTCCTGTGGAAGAGGTCATCGAATACCTGAAGAAGACGAATCTCAACCGAATCGACCTCAATCGTATTCTCTGGCGGATGAAGGACATGGCCTTTTTCCGACAGGTGCTTGGCCTGTTGAAAGAACGGATCGTCTATGCGCCGCAACTGTGGTCCTATGCGATTCACCACAATGATGCGGATGCGATGAAGACGTACCTGCGCTACCACCAGGATTTCGTGTTGCAGACCGGCCCGTGTATCGAGAGCGCCCTGCTTACGATTGAACCGGTGGAGCGCAAGACCTACCAGCACATCGAGTACGCGCCCTTGATCAATCCGCGCGCCCATCATCCCGAGGGCAAGTGGATGATCACCAACACGCAGTTGATGCAACAGTACCGGGCGCTGATGAACGTGCTGGCCCACCGGCCCGCGTTGCGTCCCGACGATTTGCTGGAACTGAGCTATTACCTCCTGCTGCAGGATCGCGTCGGGGATGCCCTACGCTATTTCGAGCGGGTGGAGCCGGGCCAAGTGGCGGCCCGTGTACAGTACGATTATCTGGACGCCTATCTTGCCTTCTACCGCGAGGATTCGGCGGCGGCGGCAAAGATTGCCGCGTCCTACCAGGACTATCCTGTGGAGCGGTGGCGGAAACGCTTCGCGCAAGTTTCGGCCCAGGCGGCGGAGATAAGCGGCGCGGGAGCCGGTACGCCGACGGGCGACACGCGGCTGAATCAGGACACCCTCGCGGCGACAGAACCCCAACTTGAGATGGACGTGAAGGAGGATTCACTGGTCATTTATTACGACAACCTGAAATCCTGCACGATCAGCTTCTATCCGATTGACCTGGAGATGCTCTTCACGCGGACACCCTTCGCGCTGGCCGGGTCCAATGTTTTTTCCGGGGTGAAGCCGCTGGCCACGCAGACGATTACCTTCGACGAATCCAGGACGCAGATGGAGGTGCCCCTGCCTACCGAGTTTGTTCAGCGCCACGTGGTTATCAAGGCGGAGGCCACCGGTATCCGCCGCAGCGATGTCCGCTATGCGAGCAGCCTCGTCGCCCAACTGGTGGAGCGCTATGGCCAGGTCCACGTAACGAACGCGGCGGACAACAAGCCCTTGCCGAAGGTCTATGTGAAGGTATTCGCGCAGATGCAGAACGGAGAGAGCATGTTCTACCGGGACGGCTACACCGATTTGCGGGGCCGCTTTGATTACGCGTCGTCAAGCACGTTGAATGTTGGCGACGTGAAGCAATTCGCGATTCTCGTGATTAGCGAGGAACACGGCGCGAAGGTGCTCACGGTGGCGCCGCCGACACGATAGGGTACGGTCGATGTTGTCTTCGTCGTGCCAATAGATTTGCCTGAATTGGGCTTGGCACACTCATTGATGAGGAACACCATTCTTTATTGCTTGGTTCAATAGGTAGGATAGGCGTCTCGCCTGTCTCGGGCCGCAGGCCCGTGATATAGACAACCGGGACGGATGTCCTACATTCTTGTGCATGGTTGCTTGTGGGAAAGGTTTTCTGGTCACTACGTGACCATCACAGGCAAGGCACCCGTGCAGAACGAAAAAACGAACAAATGACCTCAATCAAATCCAAGCCCCTCTCGTCCCCAAAACACTACCTGTGACACCCGACGTGGGTTTTTACAAAAAGTACCAGGCCCAATTCCACCGGGATCAGGAAGTCTGTATTTCCGAGGGGGCATTGCCGCCCAAATACAATGCAAAATTGCTTGAACTGAAGGGGAATCTGTATCTCGTGGAGACGCCTAATGCTCTCCTAAGCGCCACAGATATTCCGCCAAGGCGCGGTACATCCAGGCGACGCCCCAGCGGGGGTGGGTGATCGTGCTGGTGAGGCCCTTGTATTTTCGGAAGTAGGGTGCGCCTGTTTTGGGATCACGCATGTGGCTCCAGCTCCAGCGGAGTCCAAGAACGGCCTGCTTCTTTGCGCCCAGAATATCGTGGGTGAGGGTTGCGGGGCACAGGATGGATTCGGCGCAGGCGTGAATGTTGACGGGGTATCTGCCGTGCTCTGTGCGGGGCATACCGTTGTTTTCGCAGAGGGCCGTTTTGTAATAGCGGTAGCCTTGGCGGATTGCCTTTTCGATAACTGGATTTTCCGCGTGGCGATTGATGGCGGATAGCGAGCGGAGCACGAAGCCCGTGTGGTGGTGATCCACCATCTGGAGGAGGCCCGTTTCGTAGGGATCGCCGGGCGCACCGTGGCCATAGGGAAAGGCACCATCGGGGCGTTGGGCATCAAGGGTGAATTGCACCGACCGAATTGCGGTGCGTGCCATGGTCTCGTCGTTGGTGAGGACCGCCACATCGAGGAGATGTTGGGCCACGAGGAGATTGGCGTTGTGTACGTGGCGCAGATCGTCGGGTCCGTAGGCAAAGCAGCAGGTTGTTTCGGTCGGTGTGAAAACAGGGATATCATTCAGGAAGTGGGTGGCGATGGAGACGGCCGCGTCACGATACCGGGAATTGCCCATACCTAGGGGTTCATCTCTTGGGTGCGAAAGAAGAACGTCATTCCCGCGAACGCGGGGATCCAGCATTGCCTTGGGCGGTTCCTGTCGCGTTCTGGATTCCCGCGTTCGCGGGAATGACGGTGGCGTGGGGACTTCTGTGTCACCACCTTCAGTTGCGCCAAAAACTTCGTCGG
>JAJRPE010000148.1 GCA_024280935.1 Candidatus Hydrogenedentota bacterium | reverse complement strand
GGACGGCGCACCGGGTGCTGACGGCATGGACGGCGCTCCGGGTGTTGATGGCATGGATGGCGCACCGGGTGCTGATGGTATGGACGGCGCGCCAGGGGAACCGTCTGCGTGGGAGAACGTGGTTATTGTAGCCAAGAGCGGCGGTGACTACACATCGGTGGCTACGGCGTTGGGCGATATTACGGCAAGTGAAACGAACCGATACCTTGTATTTGTCGCCCCCGGGACCTATATGGAGACAGAACTCTGCCTGGTAGCCCCCTACGTTCACCTCAAGGGCGCCGGTCAAAATGTGACCGTTATCACCTCCGCCCGAAGTGGCACCGCGCAGAATAGCGCTTCGGCCACGGTGGAACTTCAGGACACCGGCCGTATCAGTCATTGCACCATCGCGAACACGGGTTCGTCGTCGACCTTCGGTATCGGCGTATGGAGTGCCGGTGCCAGTCGCGCCGCCGAGATTTCTTCGACGACCCTCATTGCGGACGGCGCGGGTGGCGTGGGCCATTTTGCGATTTATCTTTCGGCCTCGGAGCCGACCATCAAGTTTTCCGACCTTAGCGCTACAGGCGGGAGCGGGGTAAACGCTGCCCTCGCTTCTGTAAACTCGGCGGGTGGTTTCCCGCAGCCCTTGATCCTGGACAGTTATCTGCTTGGTGGCGCTTCGGTCAGCGATCCCACACAGACGGGCTTTGGGATGTCTCTATCGGAGACGGCTGCCGAAGTCCGCAATTGTGTCATAGAAGGCGGACACCGGGCGATTTCCCAGACGCAGAATGGCACGACACGCATTCGCAATAGCCAGGTCCAGGTAGGCAGCGCGACGAACGCATTCCTCCTGGATACCTCAGGCAGCGGCAGGGTGCTCTTTTTCCATAGCGGTGTTCTATATGTTGGAAACAAGCTCGCCACGGGTTCTACCAACGAACCGGCGTGCCTGTTCAGCTACAACGCGAGCAATGCCGCTGTGAACGCCACCTGCGATTAGTCGCCAGAGAAAGGAGGGTCCTATATCATGATTCGATCTACTCTGGTCATCATGTTGGCGTTCTCGGTTGGCGGTTTTCTGACCGGAAATGCACAGGCCCAGTCGGGCGGAGATTTCACCCTGACTTGGAGCACCACCAGCACGGGTACCACCGTGCCAGGCGGGGGAGATGATTTCTCGCTCCGCGCCGCCATTGGTCAAACAGAATCCGTTGGGGCATCTGGAGGAGACGTTGTTTTGCTTCCCGGATTCCTGGCGGTCAGCGTCGTTCAAGGCGGTGAGGGCGAAGGTGAAGGTGAAGGTGAGGGCGAGGGTGAAGGAGAGGGTGAAGGAGAGGGTGAAGGAGAGGGTGGAGGAGAAGGCGAAGGTGAAGGTGAGGGCGAAGGTGAGGGCGAGGGTGAAGGTGAGGGTGAGGGTGAGGGCGAGGGTGAGGGAGAAGGAGAAGGAGAAGGAGAAGGAGAAGGAGAAGGAGAAGGAGAAGGTAACGACGGTTGCAGCATGAACAAATCCAATGTTGTGAGCCAATTCCGAGAACGACTGGGAGATCTTTTCCTGCTCGGGATTGCGATGATGGTACTGAGCGCCTATGGCGCTCTTGGACGGCGTCCGTAAGTAACAAACCCAGGTTTCCCAAAAAATAGCCGTAAGCGGTCAGGGCCTCTTGGCCCTTAAAAAACAGCCTGCGGGTGCCACGGATAGGCCTCTCAGGGCTTACCCGTGTCGTGCCTATCGGTAAGGGAAATGAAGACAACGGTTCTGCACGGGTAAACCCTACCGGGCCTACCTGTGGCACCCGCAGGTTTTTTTGTCGACTATCGCGGCCCGTGTCGTGAACGGTTACAAAAATCTCAGAAGCATGGTAGGATAGATGCAGTAGGGTCAGTGAAGAGCAAGGAGAGGTGTGTCATGAATCTGCATGGGCGCGGTGTATCTTTTTCGGAAAATTTCTGGGTCTGGCGTGGTGTGGCCGTATTGACCGCCGTTGTGTGTGCGGGTCTGGCGAGTGCATTGGAATCCCGCTCACCAGATTCCGTCACGTCCGTATCGGTGCATCGAGATCATTGGTCAGAGATGGTTGTCCGCGACGGCAACACGAAGGCGATGCCTTCCGCCGTGATGGCACCCGCCATGCCCTCGCCCCATGCGCTGACTTCCGATCCCATTAAACAGACGGCGGCGCACCCCGCCGATGGCGGTGCCAAGCAGTTTAACAAGGCCCTGAATCTGGTCGATAACTTTATTGGCCCGGACCAGACCACGGCGCTGGTTCGTTTTCCCGCCGACGCGGTGGGTGGAATTGGCCCGAATCACCTGCTCTCCGCGACGAATCAGGGTGTGGAAATACAAAGCCGCATCGGCACCCTGATCTCTGCCGTGACCTTGCAAACATTCTTCAGCGGATCCACAAGCCCCTTCGATCCCCGGGTCGTCTATGACCACTACAACAATCGCTGGATAATCGTGGTGGCCGATGGCAGCCGCACCGCCGACTCCGCCGCGCTGCTGGCCATCAGTGACGATGACGACCCCACGCAGGGCTGGTCCATCTACACCATCGATGCAGACTCTTCGGGCAGCAACTGGCTCGACTATCCCACCCTGGGTTTCAACGACAAATGGTATGTCATCACGGGGAACATGTTTCCGGTCGTGAGTCCCGGGAACAACTATGCCCTGGTGCTCGCGCTGAAAAAGAGTGATGCGGAGAACGCGCAGGCCCTGTCCGTATCCCGTTTTTCAGACAGCAGCATCGGGTTTACCCTTCAACCCTGCATCAGCTTTGACAATCCCGACCGACTCTACCTGGTAAACACACGGGCCAACAATTTCAACGGGGAAGGCTCCCTTTATCTCCACTACATTGATGGCGATGTCGATAACCCGAAACTTAACACGACCGATACGTTTCCGGCCACCGATCCCTGGCTCGCCATCAACTTCGGCGCACCCCAGATGGGTTTTACGACCAACCTGAATATGGGCGATGACCGGCTTATGAATGCGGTCTATCGGAACCAGACTATCTGGACCTGCCAGACTATCGGGCGCAATCCTTCGGGTTTCGATACGGAGCAGCACACGGCGGTGCAGTGGTGGTCTATTGCTCCGACCGACGGGAAGGTGGGCCAGACGGGTATTATTGACGGTTATTTTACCGACGGCTCTTTTTTCTCCCGTCCCAGCATTGCGGTCAATGCCGCCGAAGACGTTATTCTTGGTTTTACCGGGGTGGGTGCCAACACATGGCCCAGCGCCTATTTTTCTTCGCGGGAATCGGGCGATGCCTTCAATACCATGAGCACACCGACCCTGCTCCAGGCGGGCGTCGACATTACGGTGCAAACTGATACATCGGGCAGGAATCGCTGGGGCGACTATTCGATCTCCTTCGTGGACCCGGTGGACGACGATACGCTCTGGACCATCCAGCCCTATACGGTAGCAGAAAATCGGTGGGGCAATTGGTGGGGAAGCCTGTCGGATGCAAACGTTGTACAGTTTGATGTAGCAACGACAACACGCTTTGAGGGGGGCGGGGGCAGTGGTGATGGCCGTGTGACCCTGGCCCGTGCGAGTTCATCCACGGTAACCGTGGCCATCGCCGCCATAGGCGGATCCGCAACATCGGGCAGCGATTACAGTCTGGCCAGCGGGACGGTGACTTTCCCGCCGGGGAACACGACGGCGAATCTTCCCCTGAGCATCACGAATGACACCAACACCGAAGGCGATGAAACGATTACGCTGGAACTCAGTAATCCAAGCACGGGAATAACCCTGGGTGGGCGTAGCCAACTCACGGTCACAATTGAGGATGATGACCTGACACCTACCGTGTACTTTCTGGAAGCCGCCTCGGAAGGTTTGGAGAACGTGGCGACAGTGGGCCTGTCCGTGCGCCTGGCGGGTTCAGCCACAGGAACGGTAACCGTCGACTATACCGTAACCCTTTCGGGCGCGACGGGCGGTGGCGTGGACTATACCCTCGAAAACGGCACGCTTAGCTTTGCGCCAGGGGTGATACAGCAAAATATTGTCGCCACTATCGTCAATGATTCCCTGGTCGAAGATGACGAACAGTTCCTCGTCGTGCTGTCGAATCCAACGAATGCCGATCTGGGCAACAATGTGGGGCACTTCCATACCATTATCGATGATGACCTCTCCGGAAACTCCGTCGGTTTGCCGCCCACGGTAGCCTTTGAATCATCGCAGTCGAGTGGTTCTGAGGCCAATCCGGTCGTGCTTTTTGCGGTGGACCTGTCGGCATCGTCCTCCCAGACGATAACGGTGGACTATGCGGGGAGCAATCTGGATGCGCGGATGCCCCAGGATTTCAGTCTCACGGCGGGCACACTAACCTTTACGCCCGGTCAGACGCGAAAATTCATCACGGCCACCGTCGTCAATGATGCGAACGACGAACCCAACGAGCCTTTCCAAATCACGCTCAGCAACACAAGCGCCGCGATTCTGGGTTCGCAACGCATCCATACCTACACTATTGAGGACGATGATCCGTCCGCCACACCGGGCATTATCATCGAATTCGAGTCCTCCAACTCCTTCGAGGATGAAAGTATTTCGCCGTTGGTGGTTCCCGTTCGCCTGAGCGGCGTATCCAACAGCACCATCACCGTCAATTGGGACACCACGGCGGGTACGGCGGACGCGGGGTCGGATTTCACCCTGGTCAGCGGCACCTTGACCTTTAGTCCGGGCCAGACGGAAAAGACCATCCAAGTGCCCATCATTGACGACAACGACCCCGAGGGCAATCAGAGCTTCCGAATTGCGTTGGCGGGCTGGACGAATGCCTCTGTGGATAATCCCTTCCATTTCCACACCATCTCCGACAACGATTTTCAGCGTGAGGTGGAGTTCTCCACCACCGATAAGACCCAGTCAGAGTTCCAGACCAGTTATGACATCGTCGTTCAGTTGTCCACGCCTGTCAGCCAGAACATCACGGTGGACTACGCCGCCACGGGCGGTACGGCGACGGGCGGGGGCGCAGACTACACATTGGCCGCTGGGACGCTGACCTTTGTTCCCCCGGAAACCTCGAAAAAGATTAGCCTGACCGTCAATAACGATGCGCTGCATGAAGAGGACGAAACTATCGAGATCGTTCTGTCCAACCCCTCCAGCAATGCGCTTGTAGGAGACAATGGCATCTTCACCTACACGATACGGGACAACGATCCCATTGTTGTTCCCGTGGTGGAATTTGATGCGGATAGTTCGTCGGGCACCGAAGGAGCCAAGCAGACGGTGGATCTTTCCGTGTCTCTCTCGGCTGCCACGACCGAAACGGTAACTGTGGGCTATGATGTGGTGGGCGGCACGGCAACTCCCCTGGACGACCATCTGCTGACTAGCGGCACCGTGACCTTTGCCCCCGGTGCGCTCACACAGAATATAACCGTAACCTTTGTGGACGATGCGCTGAATGAAGACGACGAAACGCTTGTGGTCATGCTCTCGGCACCAACAAATGCCGATCTGGGCGGCATGGATACGCACACCGTCACGATTCAGAACGATGACGCGCCACCGCTGGTCGCCTTCAATGCCAGCACTTCCATGAGCGAGGAAAACGAGCCGGGGGTCGTGGTGGATGTGGACCTTTCCGCAGTGAGCGGGAAAACGACCAGCGTGGATTACGCGGTGAGTGGTGGTGACGCAACTATCGATACAGATTACTCCCTGGCCAGCGGTACCGTTACTATCGATGCCGGATTGCAACGGAATAGTTTTGCTATTGCCTTAATCGACGACTCGGATATCGAAGCGAACGAGACCGTTGTGGTGAGTTTGAGTAATCCGGTGAATGCCACGCTGGGTGCTTCAGTCCAACATACCCTGACCATTTTCGATGACGACAGCCTTCCAACACTTCGCTTCCGCGCACCCGGTGTGGTGGTCAGCGAAGATGTGGGTTCCGTGGAGTTCGTTATTCACTTGTCCAAGTACGCGCCCGGTACGGCGATGGTGGACTACATGCGCATAGATGGCAACGCAACGTCTGGTGTTGACTATGCGTTGAACGACGGAACCTTGTCCTTCGCCAATCCAAATGCGAAAGCGGTGGCGGATGTGGCGGAAATTACACTGACGCTGGTGGTTCCGATTATCGATGATCAGGAAACTGAGGGCGACGAAACGGTGATGTTTACCTTGACGAATCCAGTAAATGCGTCGCTCAGTGCCGATATTACCTTTACGCTGACTATTTTGGACAATGACGCAGCAGGTGAAGGCGAGGGCGAGGGTGAAGGTGAAGGTGAAGGTGAAGGAGAAGGAGAAGGAGAAGGAGAAGGAGAAGGAGAAGGAGAAGGAGAAGGAGAAGGAGAAGGAGAAGGAGAAGGAGAAGGTGAGGGTGAGGGTGAGGGTGAGGGCGAAGGAGAAGGAGAAGGAGAAGGAGAAGGAGAAGGAGAAGGAGAAGGAGAGGGAGAAGGAGAAGGAGAAGGAGAAGGAGAAGGAGAAGGAGAAGGCGAGGGTGAAGGAGAGGGTGAAGGAGAAGGAGAAGGAGAAGGAGGGTGCTTTGGGTTTAAAGCAGACACAGCAAAGACTATGTTGCGCGATGCATTGGGCGATTTGTTCATTTTGATGATTGCACTAGTTGGCCTGATGTTTTACAAGCCACGAATATAAAAAAGAAACCGGTGGGTCTTCACAAAAAAGTGCCAAGCCCGATTTTACCGGGGTCAAGAAGTCTGGTGCCTGTTGCAACATCCTCATCATTGGCGTATGCTCTTTTCTTGACCTTTAAGGAGCAATGGGATGCACAAACTACCTGTTTTCATGATCGCGCTGATGACCTTGGCGGGGGGCGTCGCTCCCCCAAGCGCACAATCGGAAAACCATGCCTACGACGTGGTCGTCTATGGCGCGACAGCAGGGGGCGTTGTCGCCGCCATCGCGGCAGCCAATGAAGGACTTAACGTTGCCCTTGTCGAGCCGCGCCAGCACATAGGCGGCATGACTTCGGGAGGACTCGGTGCCACTGATTTTGGCCGAAAAACCGTTATTGGCGGTATGGCCCGTGAATTCTACAAGCGCCTTGGCCGACACTATGGCGAGGAGATTTCGTGGTATTTTGAGCCGCACAAGGCCGAAAAAGAACTCCGGGCCTGGCTCAAAGAGGCGAAGGTTAGCCTCTATTTAGGAAGCCGTCTTGGTGCGCTGGAGAAGAGCGGCACGGTGATAAAAAGCATTACCCTGCTGAATGGCACCCAGTTCAGTGCGCCTATATTCATCGACTGCTCCTACGAAGGGGACTTCCTGCCGCTGGCGAATATTTCCTACACGTGGGGCCGGGAAAGCAGCGCCCAGTATGATGAATCTCTGGCCGGCCACATTGAGTACAGTGAAAAGCATCAGTTTACCGTGCCGGTGAACCCCTATGATGACGAGGGCAAGCTGTTGCCGCTCGTCTACGAAGGGGACGACAAGAAACCGGGCGACGCGGACAAAAAAATTCAGGGCTATAATTTCCGGTTGTGTATGACCCAAGACAAGAACAATATGGTCTCCTGGCCCAAGCCCGAGGGCTATGATCCTGCCGAGTGGGAGATCTTGCGGCGTTACCTGGCGGTTATGCCCGGCCTCAAATTTGGTAAACTCTGTAATCCTGTCTTCATGCCCAAGGGGAAAACCGACACCAACAACAACGGCCCTATCTCCACCGACTTTATTGGCGGCAGTTGGGGCTACCCCGATGGCACCTACGAAGAACAGGCTGAAATATGGGCCGCTCACGAACGCTATGTGAAAGGCTTTTTCTACTTCCTTGCCAACGACCCGAGCGTGCCCGATGCTCTCCAGACGGAAGCCCGAAGCTGGGGACTGGCGAAAGATGAGTTCGTGGACACCGATAACTGGC
The DNA here is from genome assembly GCA_024280935.1 of Candidatus Hydrogenedentota bacterium. GTDB lineage: Bacteria > Hydrogenedentota > Hydrogenedentia > Hydrogenedentales > JAEUWI01 > JAEUWI01. Next base: position 8,364 of record JAJRPE010000148.1, on the reverse strand, counting down.
CCCACCAACTCTATGTGCGCGAGGCCCGCCGCATGATTGGCAGCTACGTAACCCGCCAGAAAGATCTTCAGGAGGAGCGCCACAAGGATGACAGCATCGGCATGGCTTCCTACAACTCCGATTCCCACAATGTGCAGCGCTTTGCTGTCACGGAATCGCCCCTGTGGCCTGCCGGCACGCCGTCGCTCCTGAACGAAGGCGATATGCAGGTTCGGGTGCGTCCCTACGACATGCCCTACCGATCCTTTGTGCCCCGCGAAAAAGAATGCACCAACCTCCTTGTTGGTTCCACCTTCTCCGCTTCCCACGTGGCCTATTCCAGCATGCGCATGGAACCCCAATACATGATCATCGGCCAAGCGGCGGGCATTGCAGCGGCGCTGGCTATCAAGGGCGGTACCAGCGTTCAGGCCGTCGATATCCAGGCGCTGCAAGATAAATTACACGCCCAGGGCGCCATTCTCCATCTCGAAGAGACCGTGCCCGAATATAAGGGTGCTTCCAACTACGCTGGATTTACGATGGATGATGATAAGGCCGAAATAGTAGGGGATTGGTTCGCCTCCGAAAGTACCGGACCTTTCGTAGGTTACAACTACCTGCACGAGCGGAAGGCCAGCGATCCCGAAAACTACGTCCGCTACCGCGTGAAACTTCCCAAGGCGGGCCGCTACGAAGTTCGGGTTTCTTACACCGCCTATAGCAATCGGGCGACGAACGCTCTCTACGTAATTCACCACGCGGACGGCGCGGCGGAGCATCGCATCGACCAGCGGAAAAAACAGGGAAAGCACAGCCCCTTCGTGACCCTCGGCATCTATCGCTTCGAAGCGGGCAATATGGGCTACGTGGACTTGGTGAGTACTGCGGACGCGGGCGGCTACGTCATCGCCGACGCGGTGCAGTGGCTGCCGGTGGAGTAGGCGTTCAGGGATGTACCCCTGCAACGGGGCGTTGTCAAAGTGGCACCGTGGCGGGGCGAGCCGACACGACTTAGAATCGGGCAAGCCACGATAACGCGGGGCATGTCCCGGTGATTCTGGAGAAAGGGAGTGTCGCCAGCCAGAATGATGTTCCCCAAAGCCCACCGGAAGTCAGGAGGGCGGTTTTTCTTACCCGCCACAAAGAGGCCTTCGCGCAAGCCGATGAGCGTGGCTCGGGGGTTGCCCCAGGTGACATCACGCTGCCTTTATTGCGGACAGGAAAGTCCGCACTCCTCCCCATGGTGAGTGCTTACGCCGTCTCAAAGCCAGGAACGATGTCGTCCCCAAAGCCCGCCGGGACAGGCCTCGCGCACCTGCGAATATTTTCCTGCCCCCATCTTTCTGTTCGCCAGCAAGCGCTCCTTTGCTCGGATGAGGCCATCGGCGCGGGTCCGTCCCTGGAGGTTTTTTCATCGTTTTCGATGGCCCGTCCCATGCGTCCCATGAAGGCGGTGCTCCCCCTAAAAATCGTCATCGGCCCAAAAATCATCATCGTCGTCGCTTTCGGTGGGCGCTTTTTCGATGAGCCAGGCGTTGAAGGCCCCTTTCTCCAATACCCGCACCGTGCCCTTCATGGAGTAGTGGGTAACACCGCAGAGCTGGGCGCAGGCAATCTCAAAATCGCGGGTCTCGCTGCCCTTGAGCTTCCGAAACGCTTCGGTGGTCATGGTGGGCACGAAGGTCACCGGAATCTCCATGCCGGGTATCACGTCCTGCTTGATGCGAAACTCGGGCAGAAAAAAACTGTGGATGACATCCTTGGATGTCAGCTCAATGCGCACCGGTTTATTTACCGGAAGGTAGAGCTGCTTGAAGGTGACGATGTCGTCTTTGCCAAGTTCATCGTCGGGATCGATGCCCACGGGATTGCTCTGGTCGTTGTAAAACTCGGGGGCGGTTCTGCCAAAGATGCCGTCCGCGCCGGGGTAGTGGATATTCCAGGCGAACTGTTGGGCAACCACCCGCACCTGAAGGGTATCGGCGGTGGGGCTGATGGCGCTCAACTGGGATGCGCCCACACCCGCGCCCAATCCATAATGGATAAACAACTCCGCTACAAGGATGCCCGCCGCGAGACCGTAGACCCAGCGACCACGAGGATTCCTGGCTTGGGCTTTGGGCGACTTTCCGCTCCGAAAACGGAACAAGGTGTACGCAAAGAAGACGAGCCACCCAATGAAAACGATAGTGATGAACGAAAAGATAGCAACCGTCAATTGATCAATGGTCGCACCGTGTTCGGAGGCCAGCGTCGGAAAGTAGCTAAAGGGGTAGAAAGACATGGTATCAATGCTCCGAAACGGCTGGGGCCGCCGAAAGGGGGTTGGGCATTCCTGCCCGACATAAGGCGCACGGCGCGTGTCGAAGGCGCACGTGATGTTCGTCGGCATCCGCTGCTCGTCCAGGGTAGGAGATTGCGATCTCTTGTTTGCACCCCAAGTGACCGTCCGTGCCGATAGCGGGTTCTGAGTCCGACGCGCTTTTTGTGTCGGGCTGGAAAGCCCAACCCCCTTTGCCGTGAACTCTTGCGGATATTTTACCACCCTGCTGCTCAGCACGATGCCGGGTTATACGCCGGGCGACAAGACCCACAAAGACCGCGCCGGTCAGGCTCACGACGCACAAGACCCCGAAGAGCGTCAGGATGGCGGCATTCATACCCAGGGTCTGGGGCGCATCCGCCGGGCCAGAGCACGTGGCGCAAGCCATGGCTCCTTCTGCGGCAAGGAGCAGACTGGCTATTGCAATATGCTTCACAGCCATGGCTCCTCCTCGGTCTCCTTGTAGAAGACAACACCCTGAAAAATCAGGGCAAAGCCGCCGCCCAGGGGCAACAGGGCGGTAAGCAGCCAGGACGCGCCCCCCTCGCGAAGAAAGGACACAACGCACCACATGCCATAGGCACTGCATGCCGCGACACTGGCAACGACAAGGAATATATGCAGGGTTTTCAGGGACATAATGATTTTCCGGTTAACGAATATTTTGCCGTAAAGAAGAGCTGATTTTCTGAGTTCTTTGTGGTAAAACGTTTTTGACAAGGACAAGGGTAAAGGTTCTCGGCCCGTGTTAAAAAAAACAGCCTGCGGGTGCCACGGGTAGGCCCGGTAGGGTTTACCCGTGCAGAATCTCCGCCTCTGAATCTGGATCGTCTCCCTTACCGTTAGGAATTACACGGGTAAGCCCTGACAGGCCTACCCGTGGCACCCGCAGGTCTTTTTATTGATTATAGTTGTCCGTTCCCTGAACTTCTGCCAACAAGGGCCTCACGCCACATAAAAACAAGCAAAAATACACAGCCACATGAGGCCGAGAAATTGCCAGAACAATCCCAGGCATTCTACACGATTCCGATAACGCTGGGGATCGGTCGCACGCAGTGTTGAGCCGGGCAAACCAAGGTACAGGGTATATCCGATGGCAACCACTACGTGGATCCGATGCACCCCCGTAAGTAAATACCAGCAGGCATAGAAAGTATTGGTGGCCGCACTCATGCCTTCTGCCGCCTCGGCACCGTATTCAATGGCAATGCAAATGATCGCGGCAAAACCCGCTGCAATCGTCGCCCACATCCAGCGGGCGTGGTGTCCGCGATCACTGCGCTGCAAATCACTCCACGCCCGGGCACTGCACACACCGGCGAGAAGCATAACGACCGTGGTCACTATCGCCACACCCACGGGCAATATTTCAGCGCCATTGGGCCAGGAATCCGATGCCGTTCGCAGGAAGACATAGCAGGAAAATAAGGCCCCGAAAAACATGGCCTCGGCAGCCAGGAACAGCCATATGCCCAACTTGGCGTTGTAGAGTCCCGTATCCGGGCGCAGCTCGGTGGTATAGGGCGTGGTCATGAGGATGGCTCCCACTGCGGGCTATAGTCTTTTTCCGCACCCGGCTCGCTGTAGGTCATGGCATCGCGATAGGCTGCGGGCGGCGTCTCAAAATTCACCTCGGGCAGGGGCGGCGAGGGTGCGGCCCATTCCAGCGACGTGGCCTTCCAGGGATTGCGGTCCACTTTTTCGCCCCATTTAAGGCTGTAGAAGAAATTAACGATGAAAAAAGCTTGTACGAGCAATAGGCCGAAGGCCGCCCAGGTGGCCCCAGAATTCAGCCCGAAGGCCTCCATGCCATGGGCGTAGCTTTCACCGCCATCGTAGAGCCGCCGCGAGACCCCGGCGAAGCCCTGGAGAATCTGGTGGGAAAAGATGCCGTTCATGCAGATCAGGGTGGGCCAGAAATGCCACCGTCCCAGCCGGTCATTCATCTTTCGACCTGTCACCTTGGGATACCAGTGATAGATGCCCGCGAAGAGGGCAAAGAGGATTCCCGGTGCCACCACATAGTGGAAGTGGCCAATGACGTAGTAGGTGTCATGAAGCATGATGTTCGTGGCCGACATGGCCAGGGGTAGTCCGGTCAGGCCGCCGATACCGAACATGGGCAGAAAGGCCAGGGCATAGAGCATGGGAACGCTGAAGCGTATGGAGCCGCCCCAAAGCGATACGACGAGTGAGGTCGCCACGATAACGGCGGGCAGGGAGATGATGATGGTTGTTATCTGGAAAAACTCGCTCAAGGTGATCCCCATGCCGGTGAGAAACATGTGGTGCGCCCAAACCAGCATGGACATGATCCCGAGGAAAATGCTGGAGTAGACCATTCCCTTGTAGCCGAAAAGGGGCTTGCGCGTATTGGCGGCAATCACCTCGGCCACCACGCCAAATGCGGGTAGCAGGAGCACGTAGACCTCGGGGTGCGCCAGAAACCAAAAGAGGTGCTGCCAGAGGAGGGCGCTGCCGCCACCACTCACATCCAGGGCTTCACCGCTGACGACCAGGCCACTGGGCAGGAAGAAAGAGCTGCCGAGAACCCGGTCCAACAGTTGCATGACCGCCGCCGCCACGAGGGGCGGAAAAGCCAAGAGCAACAGCACGCTTGTGACCAACTGGCTCCATACGAAGAAGGGCAACCGCATGAAGCCTAGGCCCTTGCAGCGCAATTGCACGATGGTCGTCAGGATGTTAATGCTCAGCACGAGGGAGGAGAAGTAGACAAAGGCCACGCCAATGAGCCACGTGGTCTGCCCCGCGTTTTCAATGACCGAAAGAGGGGGGTAGGCGGTCCAACCGGAGTTTGCCGCGCCGCCCGGGAGAAAAAAACTGCCCAGGAGAATTAGGGTGCCGCTGAGGTAGCACCAGTAGCCCAGTTTGCTCAGGCGTGGAAAGGCGAGTCCGGTGGCCCCAAGCATGAGGGGTACAAGATAGGTCCCGAAACCACCCACGGCCAGGGGGACCACCGCGAGAAAAATCATGATCGTGCCGTGCATCGCACCAAGCTGATTGTAGAAGTTTGCCGTAATGACTCCACCGGGCATGGTGGGGTGGTCCTCAGGAAACCAACCGCCAATCAGGGGCAGCGACTGAAAGGGATAGGCCAACTGCCAGCGCATGAGCAACATGAAGAGAAAGCCCACAAAGAGCATGATCAGGGCGGACACCACATACTGAATGGCAACCACCTTGTGATCCGTGGAGAAAAAGAAATGCGCAATTTTCCCGAGTGCGCCGGAATTTCCGGTCGAAGGCTTCATAGGCAGGTATCATTTCTTACGGGAAGGGCGTGTGAAGGTGAAGTTGGCTTCGCCCGCTTTGTCGGCGGTTACGGTCACGGTGGCGGTCTGTTTGCCAAGACGCTCCTGCCAGGCTTCGATTACGTATTCGCCGGGTTCCAGGCCATCAATGGTAAAAATGCCGTCTTTTTCCGTAACATCGAAGAAGGGGTGGGCGATAACCGTGCAATAGGCCATCATCCACGGGTGGACATCGCACTTGAAGCGGAAGGGGGCTTCCGCCTTGTCGAAATCAAACACCAGCTCTTTCATGTTCTTCGGCCTGGCCTTGTTTACGGCTTTGTTCAGCTTGGGCTGACAGTTGACATTGTGCAGGATACCATCCGGGTTGAGCACCTTGAGCTTCTGGCCCAACTGGAGCGCCGTGACGTGGGGTGAATATTGGCATCCCTTCTGGGTCATCACGGCCGCCTCGGTCGGCGCGGGCCACGTCTTACCTTCGGGCAGGCCCTTGATTACCTTAACGACTATATTGGCCATGCTTTGACCCTCGCCCAATACGAGCACTTCGATTACCGGCGGATTGTCCCCCGCATGGGCCGCGCAATGGGGATCGCCGCTGGTGTCAATAGGCTTAAACGTGGGTACCTTGCCTTCATAAGTCACTTTTCCGGTGATAGAACCCGCGAATACGCCACTGCCCGAAATCAGCACAGCGGCCAACGCCATAGCGCGCAGGAAAAACATCATGATCTATACACTCCTGATTAATTGCCAACGTGGGCTTCGCCCACAACCCAGGATCGGCACCCCCTAAAACACAGGGCACCAATGGATACTTGGGGTGGTTTTGCCACGTTCTGAATCTCCGCGTGCGCGGAAACAACGTAACGCTTCCTTGCCTTTTTATGGGCCCTCTCGCTGAGCTAAGGCATCAACGGCCTTTCGATTCGGATCTAGTTGCCAAAACGTTGCTACGCCGAATAATTGCGCAGGGACAGGGGCCGCTACAATAGCAAAATGCGGCCTACCCTTCAACCGTTGTCGATGTCGCACGCAGCCATCCGGGCGCAATAAGGGCGGCGAATATTCACTGATCGGTGCCGCTTCCGGTCATCTATTGGAATTAATAGTGTCAGAATGGACTTTCTGGCTTGAAATCGTGGGCCATAGTTCGGATACTATCCCTTCGTCACGGAAACATGGGAAAACCGTGAATCCATCTCATAATTCAATCTTCGCACGATACCCACGCCCGAAGCCGCATGGTATTTCATCGCGATAGAACCACTAGAACCTCAGTAAGGAGTAACACATGAAGCAACGGAACCGGTTATGCCGATTGGGACGAATCCTTGGTCTTGGCGTGTGCGCCGTGGCCCTCGGTGTCACAGCGGGCTTTGCCCAGGACGATGTGAACGACAGCCTCGACAGGGACTACACCTCAGAGCTGCCCCGCATCCCCGTCTTGTCTCCCGAGGAGGCCCTCGACTCTTTCGAGGTGCATGAGGGGTTTTCGGTAGACTTGGTGGCCGCTGAACCCATCATCGCGGACCCCATCGCCATCGCCTTTGACGCGCAGGGCCGCATGTTTGTTGTGGAGATGCGTGGTTACTCGGAGCAATATGAGGAGAACAGGGGTATTATCTCCCGGGTCGAGGACACCGACGGCGATGGCCATTTCGACAAACGGTCGGTCTATGTTGACGGCCTGGCTTGGCCCACGGCAGTTACCTGTTATGATGGCGGAATCTTCGTGGGAGTGCCGCCAGACATTCTCTATTGCAAAGATACCACGGGGGACGGTGTAGCCGATCTGCGGGAAGTCGTCTATACCGGCTTCAGCCTGAAAAATGTGCAGGGCATGATGAACACCCTGAAATGGGGCATGGACAATCGCATATACGGTGCGACAAGCACGGCGGGGGCGGAAGTTAAACCCGGTGATGAACCTGGCGCGTTGGCCCTCAATCTGCGCGGACGGGACTTTAAGATTGAGCCGAAATCCCGCAAGCTCATCCCCATCAGCGGCGGTGGTCAGCATGGCATGAGCTTTGACGCATGGGGTCGGCGCTATGTAAGTTCCAACAGTGACCACATCCAGCAAATCATGTTTGACGATCACTACCTGGCGCGCAATCCCTACCTTGCCCCCCCCAGTGCGCGAAAGAGTATTGCCTCCGATGGCCCTGCGGCAACGGTCTATCGCATCAGCCCGGTAGAACCCTGGCGTATCGTGCGCACGCGACTCCGGGCCAAGAAAATAGTACCGGGTATTGTGGAGGGCGGCGGCACGCCTGCCGGTTATTTCACGAGTGCAACAGGCGTAACCATTTATCGCGGCAACGCCTGGCCCCAAGAATACTATGGCAATGCCTTCATCGGTGACGTGGGCAGCAACCTGATACACCGCAAAACCATCAATGAAAGCAATATCCTGCTCGTGGCGGACCGTGCGGATGAAAACACCGAGTTCCTTCGTTCCAAGGATATCTGGTTTCGCCCCTCTCAATTTGCCAACGCGCCCGATGGTACGCTCTATGTCATCGACATGTATCGTGAAGTTATTGAGCATCCCTGGAGTCTCCCCCCCCTCATCAAGAAGCATCTCGACCTTACCAGTGGACGTGACCGGGGCCGCATCTACCGGGTGATCCCCGATGGCTTTAAGCAGCCCGCCCAGCCAATGCTCCACAAAGCGACCACGGCAAAACTGGTAGCCACTCTCGACCATGACAACGGCTGGCACCGGGAAACCGCCGCCCGCCTGATTTATGAGCAGCAAAACAAGGGTGCCATACCGGC
>JAJRPE010000147.1 GCA_024280935.1 Candidatus Hydrogenedentota bacterium | reverse complement strand
TCCTTGCAGGGCGTGATGGCGTGCGGTGACCTGTTGAGTACGGAATTGGAAGATAACGCGGGGTTGCAGGGTGCTATCAAACGATTGGTGGAAAATTCTGAAAATATCGCACAGATGGTGGGCCAGGCGAGCCGACAAGCCAAGGCGTTCCGGACTTCTCACCAGCATGCGCAGACATAGCATTTCCTGGGGTTGTAATCGTCGGGGGCAGCATATCCAATGGTTTGAGAAGTATTTTACGAAAGTGTAGTATCCAGCACGATGACCCCCGTTAGTTCAGATTGCTTGACCGATATCGCAGCCGTTGTCCCCTGTTACAACGCCGGGGATCGGGTGCGTCCCGTGGTGGTGGGTATCCTTGAAAAAATAGAGCGCGTTGTCGTGGTGGATGACGGCTGTACCGATGGCTCCATTGCGACCTTGGATGGCTTGCCTGCGGAAATGGTCCGTTTTCCCGAGAACCGGGGCAAGGGGCATGCGCTCCTGGCGGGATTTCGTGCGGCGCTGATGGACCCGGCGATAGCCTGTGTCTGCGTTCTGGATGCGGACGGCCAGCACGATCCCGAAGAGATTCCCCGGCTCTACGATGCATTCCGGGAGTCAGCGGCTGATTTGGTGATTGGATCACGGGTATTCGAGGGCGGGCACGTCCCCTGGCGAAGCCGTTTTGGCAACAAGGTGACCGTGACGGTGACGGCCTTGTTGCTGGGTCATCGCTTGCCCGACACCCAGAGCGGCTATCGGCTGCTTTCCCGCCCTTTTCTGGAGCATATTCTGGAAACGGTTGAGGGCGGGCGCTACGAGACCGAAATGGAAATCATCGTCATGGCGATTCGCGAGGGTCGAAAAACGGTCCCCGTGTCTATCAGCACGATCTACGAAGAGGGCAATGCCTCGTCGCATTTCCGAAAATTCCACGACTCCTTTCGAATCTATGCCCGCTTGCTTCGGGCGGCATGGTTTACCCGGCGCCGGATGTAATCGCCGGATGGCGCGTTAACGGCGTCGTTTGCGCGGTCCACGATGACGCGCGCCCTTTTTCTTTCCCTTGGACTGATTATGGCGGCTCTCCTGCCGCTCATGGGGTTCTCCCGAAGCCATTGCCCGTGCCGAGGGGGGGATAAACCGTGCCGACTTGTCTTCCAGAGAATTGATGCTATGACACTGGGGGCACTTCGAGTGCTTGACCGCGTCGGCATCGAGATAGGTATAGGAACAGAAGACACAGCGCCAGAGATACTGCTTTTCCAACACCAGATAGCCACGCCGCGTGGTGACCTCCGTATAAACCCAGATCGCCAGGGCACCGACCAGAATAATGGTGCTATAGACAATGAGGGCGGCGGAGAGGGAAATCTGTATCACGGCGCTTCCCCGCTTACTTCTCGCTGTATTCGCAGGGTGACCGTCTGATTGTCGCCTTCCTCCAGGCCAAGGGGTTCGAAACGGTACTGCAGCGCGGTCAATTGGACGGCATCAATGAGTTCGCGATCACCGAGGTTGGGACTGAATACGTTTACGACCCGGCCCACGTTGTTGACCTGGAGCACCACCTCAATGGGGCGTCGCACTGCGGTTGCGTCCGCGTTCCACAATGCCTCGATGGGCGGCGCAAAGAGGAGTTTTCGGTCGAAGGGGCTGGAGGACCAGACGAGGTCAGCCTTAAAGCCTTCCGCTGGACGGTGTACGATGCGTTCCGGGGGGATTTCCGGGGTACCGAGTACCGATTCCGCTTCTTCGCCGCCGTGGCCGGAGAGGCGTAGCTGGGACAGAGAGCGTGACATTCCAGAAAGGCCACGACTGAAACGTGACCAGCTATCGCTGGGCTGGGCCTTGAATATATCATCATAGCGAGAGAGCGAACGAATACCTTCTTGCCGCACCCGAAGCCGCTCCAGCTCGGCGAATTCCAGCGTAGGTAATTGCAGGGCCGGCAACGCCAATCCCAGTCCACCATCGCCGCGCAAGGCAAGCTTTTCTCCGCCCAGCGCCGGGCTATTTCCGTTACTCCCCGCTGCGGTCATGGGCGCGGCTGTCGGCGTGCCCAAGGGTACGATATTGAACTCATAGTACGCCGTATCGTGACGGGGAAAATAGATGACGATGCTGAACACGGTCACCATGGAAAGGTGAAATGCGCCTGAGGCAAGGAGGGCGAGATAAAAACTGCGCCGGTCATCCCGCTTGCGAAAGTGGTTATACCAGGATCCCGTGGGCTTGGGCGCTCCCATAAGCGTCACTCTTCCGAGGGAGGCTGCGCGGCAAACCCGTAGTGCTTGATACCGACATTGCTGGCTATACCCAGAACCTTGACGAGGCGGCCATAGTCTATCCGGGTATCGGGCCGAAACAGCACCATCGCGTCGGGCTTCTTCTCGCTGAATTCCGCGAGGGTGCTGGAAAGCTCTTCCCAGGTGTTTATGGAAACTTCGTCCACATAGATCTCTCCCCCGTCATCCGGGCCACCGCTGCCGGGCCGGAAAGAAATGACGAGATCCTTGTTCTCCATGCTGGACACCCCCTCGCTTTCGGGTATCTCCACGGGAATGGAGGTCTGCACGACGAACGTGGAGGAGAGCATAAAGAAAATAAGCAGTTGAAAGACCACGTCAATCAACGGGGTCATGTCCACGTTCGCTACGATTCTTCGCTTGCTGTTGCGCTTAAATTTCATGGCGCTAAATCTCGCGTTCGCCCTGATGGCGGGTGAGCAATTCCACCAGTTCCGCTGAGCTGACCTCCATCTCCACCACCATATCATCCACCCGCGTTACCAGCCAGTTGTAGACCACCAGAATCGGAATCGCCACCGTCAGGCCCGCCGCCGTCGTCACCAATGCGCTGCCAATACCTTCGGCCAAATCTGCGGGATTTACCTGGCCCCGCTTGTTCTGAATCTGCTCGAAGGCCGTGATCATGCCTGTGACCGTGCCGAGGAGGCCCAAGAGCGGCGCGATATTTGCGCAGGTGGCCAGGGCCGAAAGGTGCCGCTCCAGGTGGGGCATCTCCAGGTTGCCCGCGTCCTCGATGGCTTCGCGTATTTCCTCTTTGCTCCGATTATTCTTCAGGATCCCCGCCTTCATGATTCGGGCCACGGGCGCATCCGTTTCATCGCAGATCTGGATGGCTTCCTGAACCCGATTCTGCCGAAGAACCTGGCGCATGGTATCCATGAACTCGCGGGTGTCAATAGTGGCCCGGCGAAGAAAGCGGAAGCGGTCCCAGACGATGGCCAGGGCCACGCAGGAACAGAACATGATGGGCCACATCAAAATGCCGCCCTGAGATATGATTTCAAAGGATAAGAACGATGATTCAGGCACGCCTGCTTCTCCTAAAGACTCGGTTGCAACCGCCTATGCGGTGCGGGACATAGATTAGTGGCTGACAAGCGTCCCCAAGCCACGCCGGGTAAAGATTTCCAACAAGAGGCTGTGAGAAACACGGCCATCGATAATGTGTGTCTTGCGCACGCCTGCCGTCAATGCGGTGAGACATGCCTCTACCTTTGGTATCATGCCACCGGCAATAACGCCAGATTCCGTCAGCGGAGTCACTTCGTCACTGCGCAACTGATGGATCAGGGAGCTCGGGTCATTCACATCGCGCAAGAGGCCGGGCGTATCGGTAAGGAATACGAGCTTCTCCGCCCGCAACGCACCCGCCACCTCGCCGGCCGCCGTGTCGGCGTTGATATTCCAGGTTCCGCCGGCCCGGTCCGTGGCGATGGGCGCGATAACCGGCACCATGCCCGCCGCCGTCAACGTTTCGATGACCTTGGTGTTTACCTGCGTGATCGTACCTACGTGGCCGATATCGGTGCCGTCATCCGTCTCTTTTTGCTCCGCAAAAAGAAGGTTTCCGTCTTTGCCGGACAATCCCAGGGCGGTGCTGCCCGCCGTGTTGAGCAGGCTCACGATGTCCTTGTTGACGCTTCCCGCCAACACCATCTCGACTACCTCAATGGTGGCATCGTCGGTTATTCGAAGCCCTTGGGGGCTGAATGAGGATTTGATACCCAGGCGTTTCAGGGTGCCGTTGATGGCGGGGCCGCCGCCATGGACGATCACGGGGTTCATGCCCACGTATTTCATGAGCACCACGTCTTCTGCGGTGCTGCGGCGCAGCTCGGGATCCAGCATGGCCGCGCCACCATATTTGATGACCACGGTCTTGCCTTCGAATTCACGTATATAGGGCAGGGCCTCAATGAGGACCGCTGCTTTTTGAATGGATTCTTCCATAATTTTCACGTAGGTATTTCCTGGATTCTCAGGTGCGGTAATCGGCGTTGATCGATACGTAATCGTGGCTCAAGTCGGAGGTCCAGAAGGTGGCCGATCCGGGGCCATCGCCGAGACACACGTTGATGAACAAATCGGACTCACCCATAATTTGGGCGGCCGCTTCCTCGTCAAAAAGGGTGGGCAGTCCATCGTGAACGACCTCCAGGTCGCCGAGGTGAATGCTTAGCTGCTCGGGTGCGAAGGCCACGCCCGCATAGCCCGCCGCGCACGCGAACCGGCCCCAGTTGGCATCTTCCCCAAAAAAGGCGGTCTTGCAGAGTTGGGAATGGGCGATGCTGCGGGCCACGGTCTTCGCGTCGTCGTCGTTGTCGGTGCCCGTCACATTTATTTCCACGAACTTCGTGGCCCCCTCGCCATCGCGCACCAGGGCTTTTGCCAAGGCAATACAAAGCTGCTCCAGGGCTTCGCCGAAGCGCTCAAAATCCTCGGTGCCCGGTTCCAGCGCGACTTCCATCGCCTGGCCGTTGGCGAGGCACAGGACCGCGTCCGACGTGCTCATATCGTTATCGATGCACATGCAATTAAAGGAACGGTCCACGCATTCCTTCAGCAGGGGGCGCAGATGCTGGGGTTCTACACGGGCATCCGTGGTAATTACGCTGATCATGGTGGCCATGTTGGGCGCGATCATGCCCGAACCCTTGGCTACCGCCCCCAATCGCACGGGGCCGGAACTCAGGGTAATCTCCAAGGCCATTTCTTTTGGCACGGTATCGGTCGTCATGATAGAACGGGCGACATCCTCGTGACCGCCGACCGACAGAGATGCTGTGCATGCGTCAGCCCCTTGAAGTATCCGCGCCATGGGAAGGGGAACACCAATGACGCCGGTGCTCAACACCGCCACTTCTGTCATGGCAATCTTGAGTCCCAGACAAAGGCGCTCGGCGGTGACCTGGACATCGGTGATGCCCTGGCTTCCGGTGCAGGCGTTGGCGTTGCCGCTGTTGATAAAAACCGCCCGCGCAAGCCCACGAATGCACACGCCCTCCGTCCAATGGATGGGCGGCGCTTTGAGTACGTTGGTTGTGAAGGTGCCCGCGATGGACGCTTCCGACACGCTATGCACCAGGCCGCAGTCGAGCCGGTCGCCGCCGCTGCCCTTGATGTCAGCGGCCACGCCCGACGCGCTGAAGCCCTGGGGGGCGCATACGCCGCCATCGATGATCTTCATGGGGCAAAGGCTCCGTTCATCAGCCCGGTCGTTTCATCCAGACCGAACATGAGATTCATGCACTGCACGGCCATGCCCGCCGTACCGCCCATCAGGTTGTCGATGGCACAGGCAATCACGATATTGCCAGTGCGTGCGTCCTGGACCCATCCGAAATCCACGAAATTGGTGCCCCGCACATACTGTACTTCCGGCAGAACACCCTCGCCCAAGACCCGAACAAAGGGTTCGTCTTTATAGGTATCGTAATACGTGGCCGGGTCGAATGGTTCCGACGGACGCAGCACAATGGTGGTGTGGATGCCTCGGGTCATGGCGGTGACATGGGGCGTGTATTGCACGGTCATCTTGAAATCGAGGGCCTGTTCAATCTCCGGTATGTGCTGGTGTACGCCGACCTTGTAGGCCTTGTAATTCTCGTTCATCTCGGGAAAATGGAAGGCCGGACTCGGCGTGCGGCCCGCGCCGGAAATGCCGGATACGGAGTTCACGACGATGGGCAGACCGTCCAGCGGTGCGTTCAGTAGCGGCCGCAGGGGTGTAATGATGCTGATGGGATAACAACCCGGTACCGCGACGAGATTGGCCGAGGACAGTTGGTCGCGCCAACCGGGCACGTAGCCATACACCGCCTCATCGAGCAACTCCGATGCGGTGTGCTCCGCTTTATAATACTGCTTAAAGAGCGCGGTATCTTTCAGCCGAAAGTCCGACCCGATGTCGATTACCCGGACACCCGCAGCGCGAAGGGCCTGCACCGGCGCCATGGATTCGTTGCCGGGCACGCCAATAAAGACCACATCGCAGGATGCAGCCAAGGCCTCCGCGTCGAACTTGGTGAAGACCAAGTCCGTCAGCGAGCGGAAGGCGGGCAATTGGGCGTCCAAACGCTGGCCCACCGCACTGGTGGAGGTCACAGACACCACGGCGGCACCCGAATGGGGCAAGAGCAGACGCAACAATTCCCGTCCGCCGTAGCCCGTGGCACCTATAATTCCAACTTTTATCATAGAGAAAACACCTGTGTTTTAAGGCCGCAATTATAGGCTCCAAGCCCGGAGTGGTTCAAACGGCGGGTCGGGGAGGTTGGGCCTCATGTAGTCTCAAGGGACCAAAGGGACGTAAGAGACCTGAGGTGAGCTTTGCCCAGAACCCAAGACCGTCATCCCCGCGAACGCGGGGAACCAGTGGTGTTGCGATGCACGCCTGCCGTGTTCTGGATTCCCACTTTCGTGGGAATGACGTGGGCTTATCTTGTTATTTATGGCGGTTTTTGCAGGCTAGGGAATAAGGAGGCTCACCGATGTCGATTTGGAAGAGTCCCTTTCGTCGCTTACGTCCCTTCGGTCCCTTGCTACCACATTTCCTACCCCCGCCCCTATGCGCAGTCTTCGCCGAAAATCGTCTCAAGATCGATGTCGCCACCGTTGAGCGGCACCGTGATCAGTTTGGCACCTTTTCGTACATCATCGCCGTAGCCCCCATAGCCCGTGGAACGGCCATAGGCGAAAATTACGCCATCTTCCTCGAAGTGACAGTCATTCCGATGGCTATGGCCGCAAAAACAGGCCCGGATGTTGCCCATTGCCGTGATGAGATCGGCCCCGGTGTCGGCCTCGTCGCCCCAAAAGAGCACTTCTTCCAGCGCGATGCCCTGTGTGCGGCCTTCGTCGATGGCAATCTGGTAGCGCCGGAGGGGAATGTGGAAAAAGAGCAATGCGGGCACGACGCGCCGCCTGGATTTTTCGAGGCGTTCCGACTGCTCGCGCAGCCACGTCAGGTCGCGGGGCAGATGCCACTGGTCCATGGTGTTGACGAAAAAAATATCCCACGCGGTGGTTCCATCGGGAGCGGCAACCTCGATATGGCATTCACCCCGTTCCGTCATCGCGGGAGCGGCATAGTGCCGGGTCGCCGCGATGCGCGCCTGGGCCTGGGCAAAATCGGCGGCATAGTCGTGGTTGCCCCAGGTGAAGGCCCAAGGCGTCTCCAGCGACGCGATGAAATCGAGGTCGCGCTTCATCCACATGGGGGCCACATCGGGATGGCCATCGCCACACCAGATATCGCCCGTCACCGCAAGGAAGTCGGGCCGATGCTTTGCCACCATGGCCCGCACATCGGCACGGGTCCGTTCGTTGTCGAACTCGCTCACGTCGGAGTGAAAATCGGTAAGCTGCAAGACGCGAAATACATCGGAGTTTTTGATGATCAGTTGGTTTATGGCGTTTTCTTCAGGCATTGGGTGCTCGTTCAGGGAAGGGTGGCACAGGCGTCTCGCCTGTGTGTTGTTCATGTCAGGGGCACTTCCAAGGTACCGTGGACAGAGTGGACGTTGTGGACCCGGTGGACAAGAGCGGTTTTCATAGTGTCCACTCCGTCCACAACGTCCACCTTGTCCACTGTGTTGTTCGCACTATCTGCGGCAAAGAATGTAGACTTGCCCCAGTAGCTGCGTCATCGTCAATCCTCTCCTACAACAGCGAAACCACCCGCCGCCCCAGTCCGCCACCTTCCCGCGTCAGCACCGTTACCCTATCCACACCATGGGCCAGCAGATAGTCCCGCGCCTCGGGAATGCCCGCACCCACTTCGCTGGCTCGGTGGGCGTCGTCGCCAAAACAACAGGCCACGCCTTGGTCACGGGTGGCTTTCAGCAGCCAAGCTGCGGGATAGGGCGTATCCAGCCCCTTGCGGTAGGCCGCCGTATTGATGTCCAGGATCGCGCCCTGTTCCTTCATCAGGGACAGCACGGCCTTCGCACGTTCCTTCACGGCCACTGTCTCCAAGGCGGGATCCGTGCCGCCATAACGGCGCAGCAAGTCCAGATGGCCCACCACCTCGGGGCGCAAGGATTCCACCATCTCCGCCACAATTTCGTAGTAGCGGAGGGCCAGCGCCTCCAAGCCGCCACACTGGGCCACGGCCTGGTCGAAGCGCTCCCGCGTATAGTCGATGATCACGCCATCGACCCAATGGACGGAACCCACGAAGTAATCCAGTTTGTGCTCGCGGCGTAGCCCCTGCATCACCTCAACATAGCGGCCATCGGGAACGACCTCCGCCTCCACGCCGACCAGCAAGGTGATTTCGTCGGCGTAGGCCGCCTGCAAACGGCGTGCTTCGGCCACAAAATCACCAAAAAGTTTGAGCAGATGGGCCACATCCCAACCCATGGCCTTTTCTTCGTCGAAGACATTCGCCACATCGTATCGGGGCGCATGTTCAGACAAACCGTAGGTGCCCATGCCCTGCTGGATGGCCGCTTGGACCAAGTCCTCCAAGGCACCTTCCGCGTGATCGCAGTAAGCCCCGGAATGGCCACCGTGAAGGGAAACCATCCAAGGCGCTTGTTTGTTCTCTTGGGACATGAAATGAATTGCTCCGCCGGTGCGTCGTTTGGAAAGACCCAAGCTTACTAAAGTGGCCGGGCTACAACCAAGATTTATGGGCCATGGATGCCCCACAAGATTGCCCATTTTGGGAGCGCAGGCGGCTCGCCTGCATCACACGCGGAGCGTGCGAAGTTTTTCGTGCAACGAAGTTGCACGGTAGCAGGCGAGCCGCCTGCGCTCCCAATTACCATGGTCTTACGGGTGACACCGTGCGTAGCGGAGTCCCAGGATTGAATGCGGATTAGACCATCATTGATCAAGGCGGCGGATTTAGTAACAATAGGGTGTGGCATAGATGTCCCGCCTTTATGTTCCCCTCCTTGAAGGGGAGCCTTTTTGCCGCCGTAAATGTTTGCCAAACCAAAAGGAGAACATCCCATGCTACTCTCTATCCTCGTCGGTGCAGTGACCATTGCCCTTGGCGGACTCCACGATCCCGCAAGTGTTACCCAGCTTACTACGGGCTATAAATTTACCGAAGGTCCGGTTTGGCTCGCCGATGGGACACTTCTCTTCAGCGACATCCCCGCCAACCGTATCTACACGGGCACCAAAGACGTGTTCCGCGATCCCAGCGGCAATTCCAATGGGCTAACCCTGGACAAGGAAGGCCGACTCATCGCGGCGGAGCATAGCAACCGGCGCGTTACCCGCACGGAAAAGGATGGCTCTATCACGGTCCTGGCGGACAACTACCAGGGGAAGAAGTTCAACAGTCCCAACGACGTTATTGTCCGCAGTGATGGCATGATATTTTTCACCGACCCGCCCTATGGCCTCGAAGGCGGCATCAAGAATTCTGCGCTGGGTTTCAGCGGTCTCTATGCCCTCGACCCCAAAACGAAGTCCGTCGCGCTCATCAGCAAGGATTTCAATAAGCCCAACGGCCTCTGCCTTTCGCCCGACGAGAAAACCCTCTATGTGGCCGATACGGAAGGCGCTCATTCGCCATCGGACATCACGGGCGACATTTGGGCCTTCACGCGTGGCGACGATGGAGCCTATTCCGGTGGCCGCCAATTTTGCCAGCTTACCCACCCGGACGGCATCAAGGCCGATGTGCGGGGCAACGTCTGGGCTACGTGCAAGGATGGCGTGAACGTCTACAGCCCCGAGGGCAAGCTGCTCGAAACGGTCAAGGTCCCCGAAGGCCCCGCCAATTGCGGCTTTGGCGGCGTGGATGGCAAGACCCTCTACATCACCGCCCGCACCAGTGTCTACACGGTGAAAACCACCGTGGAAGGCATCCACCCCGGCGGGGAATAGTGAATTTAGAATAGTGAATTTAGAAAGGTTCTTCGTCTATTTGCGGTAATGGTTAGCCCGCGAAGCGGGTGTCGGCCTAAAGCCTTGGGTAAAGCGAGGAACGAGCGGAGCCCAAGGAGTAGTGCAGGTAAAAACGTAAAGCCCGCGAAGTGGGCGACGGCAAGGTTCCACAATTATTCCGCCGTCACCCGCTTCGCGGGCTAAAAGATGCCGTCCAATTTTTTCTCTAGAACCACGAGGCGATTCCCGTAAATCGACGAAGAGCCTAAATAAAGTCTGGGAGGAGCTGCGCAAATCGGGAAGCCAACCAGTCGGGAAGCCAACCAGTTGTCTTCCCATTCACCGGTGGGTATGATGCCCTCACCCATTCCGCGATAGGTAACAGTTCATGGCACCGAAAAGGCTCCCCTCCTCGAAGGGGCTGGGTTAATGCCTTACTCTTGAAAGAAGGCCCATAAAAAACAAGAAAACGCCACGTCATTCCCACGAAAGTGGGAATCCAGAACGTGGCAGAGCACATCGTAGCACCACTGGATCCCCGCGTTCGCGGGGATGACGGTCTTGGGTTATGGGCGAAGCGTGCCTTAGTTTTAACCTGCGTTCTCAAACCCACCCCTAACCCCTCCAGGGAGGGGAACACAGGAGAAGCATGCCCACGTTTTCATCCAGCCGCGCCTTCAAGCGGGAAATAATCACAGCCACGTCCATATTCCTGGTCGCCACGTGCGTGGGCATGGTGTATGTGTCGTCCTGGGGGCAAACGGCGGATATTCTTCAGGTGGGCTTCGGACCTTCGGTGATGTTGGGTTGCGGACGTGGATTTGTGAACCCCCAGGCGTCGGCGGTCCCTGAACTGGCGGCCTTTCTTCGGCCCGACTTGCATCACGATGGTCCACCGGAGATGGATAGCTTCTCCTGTGCGCTCCTGCCCGAGGACATGCCAACGGTTCCCTTCACGGGGATTCAGCGGCGCACCTGGCATATGTTCTGGATTGCGGGTTGGGTGTGGCGTGTATTCGGTGTGGCCTGGTCGTCCCTTACGCCCCTCTACGGTGTCCTCTTTGGCTTGACTGCCGTGGCGGCCTACGCACTGTTTCGACTGCTGCTGAATCCGGCGGTCGCGGTGTTCTGCACGACCTTGTTCGTTATGTCGCCGGTCCAGCTGCATTATTTGCCCCGGTTGCGCGATTTTGCCAAGGCGCCCTTCATGCTCTTGGCGCTTTTTTGCCTGGTGTTGCTGCTGGCGTACCCCAAAGGGTGGAAGCGGGCTTTGTGGACGGGCGCGTTGGCGGGGGCCTGCATTGGCCTGGCCACGGGATTTCGTGCGGAAGCGGTGATGTATCTGGTGCTCTTTGTGCCGGCTGTGCTGCTCTTTTATCCGGGCTGGCACTGGCCAACCTGGGGAGCACGTTTTTTGACCATTACGGCCTTCCTCGTGTGTTTCGTGGTTGCTGCCTGGCCCGTCATCATGAAGTTTCAGACCTATGGCGAGCGGACCCATCCCTTTTTGATGGGATTCGCCGAAATTTATGATGGCCGCCTCGGCGTGGATAACGAAACCTACCAGGTGGCCCAGCGCTTTCTGGACGCGGAAGCCCTTGCCCAGCTTAATGCCCACAACCAGTTCCTGAACGCCTCGGCGAAGCCCATCATCTACGAAACCGAGGGTTACGAGGCGGTGGGCGATGACTACTTCGTCCGAAACCTGCTGTGGAAATTGCCGGGCGATCTCGCCACGCGCACCAATGCGTCGGCCCTGCGAATCCTGGATGAACTGCGTGGCGGGGGAATGCCACGAGGTATAAGCCACCGTTTTCTGGAGTCCCTGTACAGCGGGCGGGCCTGGTTGATGGACACCCTGTTCAGCCGAACGCGTTATGTGGCGCTCGCCCTGTTGTTGCTATTGGGTGCGCTGTCTCCGCGCCTGGGGCTGCTCGTGCTCTATCTCCTCTTTTGCCTGGCGGGCATGGCCTCGGTCCAGTTCGCCACGCGCCACTATTTCCACCTGGAGTTCATATCGTTGCTTGTGGGCGGTGCGGTGCTGCACCTCCTTTGGCTGGGCGTTACCTTGCTGCATTCGGAGACGCGGGTCCGTGTGCGTGAAAACTACCTGACGCGGGCCTGGCTGACCGGTCGATTGAAGGCGGGACTCTCTTTTGCGGTGGTGGCCTTATTGCTCGTGTTGTTGCCCTGGCAGATTTTGCGCTGGCACCAGGACCGGCAACTCACGGCCCTTTTCTCGGACTATGAATCGGCGGAAACCGAAACGGTGTGGCCGACTATCGTGTCGCAGGACGATGGGCGCGTCCGCCTGGCCTGTGGCCCCATAACACTGGCCGGGGGATTGCCCGAAACGGGACCCGAAGGCTTTTTTCAGGTGGACATGCTGGTGGTGGAACTGGCACCGGGCGACACGCCTATCAACTTGCGCTTCGCCTATACGGGCGACCATCCAGAGCACGCACTGAGCTGGGCCACGACGGTGGCACCGCCTGCCGAAGGGGTGTCGTACTACTATTTCCCCATTTATAATGCGGTGTGGCCCGATACGCCCGATAACGCGTCCTGGGACGATGTGGGGGTTGCCTGGACCCGCTTCGAGGGCTTGGAGATGGATGCCGCCGATCTTTCGCGACTACGGGGGATGAAGCGATTTCGCTACGCTGCGGGCTACACGCCCCTGCTCTCGGTCGCGCTCACACCCGGTTGGTCAGAACGGCCCCTGTATCAGCAATTTGTGCGATAGGTCGTCTCTCGCGGCACCAGATTAGTCAATTACTTGCGTCCAAATCTGTCGGAGAGTAGCGAAAAATCGCTGAGCCTAATGGATTTGATCGAAATTACTTTGCCAAGTTTAATTGGAGCGTTCCTAATTCGTCCACCTACTTTCGAAGTGATAGTGTCTCGGACACGCTGCCCCGAAGGGGCTCAATAGGTTAGCCCAGGGCAACGCCCCAGGGTAACCTGTTGGGGCCTTTCAGGCCGAATTGCCAATCCCCGTGGTTGTCCGCTGAAAAAAAAAGGACTTGTGTCTTTTCGAGTGTCACTGCCAACCTGGCAATACTAATCTGGTCAGCTTCCTAAGACGCAAAGAAACATTTCACCGACAAGGGGATGCTTGAGTTGTGGGCGAAGTCCACGTTGGGATATAAGGAGACCGGACATTCCGCCCGACGCAAGAGGCCCCTGAATTGCAGAAGCCGCTACCGACACAATTCGCTATCTGAGGCTCAAATAACAAAGCGCCACATCCCTGCCCTGAACACGCAACGCATCATTACGGATTACATGCGCCTTGCGTCGGGCAAGGATGCCCAACCTCCTTGTTGCGAGAAAAACGACCACCGGGCGAATTGACACCATTGTGGGGCAGAATGGAATATACTGGGCATATGGATGACTTCATGGAACAAGTTGAACGCTACCGGGACGAGTTCTACCGGTACACTTTGCGTACGCTATGGGACTCTGGCATGGCGGATGATACCTTTTCCTCGGCGGTTTTGGCCGCGTGGGAAAACCAGCATAAATTTACGCCGGGAACGAATTTCCGGGCGTGGATGTATCGGATCATCACGAACAAGTGCTATGTGGCCAATCGGCATACGGGGCGCACGCCAGCACCGATAGACGATGTCCCGGAGTCCGCCTTTTTATCCCTGTCGGATGATCGCGGGTATTTTGACGTTCTTGAACGGCCACAGGAAGTTTTGGAAGAGTGTGGTGAAGAGGTCCACCGTGCGATGGGGAACCTGTCGCCCGCTCAACGAAAATGCCTCTTGCTGCGCGGCGTGGAGAAGTTCTCGTACAAGGAAATTGCGGAGATCATGGACATCCCCGTGGGCACGGTCATGACACACCTGTCACGGGGTCGCGCAAAAATGCGCAAAGAGCTTCTGGTTTATGCACAAAAACAGGGCATTGTTCGGACGATGCCCCGGATTATTCCAAAACGCAGCGATGATGGCGGATTGCGGGCCAACGTAAGCAACGGTACAGTATGATGACTATGGATGAACGAGGAAAACGATGGATGGCCTACATGGACGGCCAGATGAGCGCTTCGGAAGCGTTGGAGTTTGAACGCTCCCTGTCGCCCGAAGACCAGAAGCGCTTGAATGATGAAGTGCGCCTGGAAGCGGCTATTTGCGATTCGCTTGCCGGGGGCGAATGCTGCCCTATTGCCCTTTGGAAGGGCCTGGCGCTACGCATGAGAAACCAAGCGCCGCAACGCAGCAGAATCGCTGTCTGGCAGAGGCGCATTGTGGCCGTTGCCGCAGCCGTCGCGATTGTGACCATTAGCACGGTGGCCTACAGGGAGTTTGTTCAGGATCCCAATACGGCGGTAGCGTTGGGCTTGGGAATCATGGAAGACAGCTTGGAGGATTTTGCAAACAACACCGAGGTTCCGGGCACGCAGGAAGCCATGCAGCGTTATCTTGACGATCACAAGATCGCCTTGAAACTGGTGGATTTTGATTCGGCCAAGCTGGATCCGCATCACCCGGTGACGCTTTTGGGCGCGGGCAAGGGAATATGTCCGGAGAGTAACTTGGTTGAGGTGCGGCTGGTCTGTTGTGAAGAACCCATCAAATTGTTGATTGCCAAAGTAGGCACCAAAGGTGCCAGACTCATCCGCCGTGCCAAACGGTGTGGAACGGTGCGGACCTCCCGTGTTACGGACGGTTTTGTAACGGCGCTCGTGGGTGACATACACGGCAACACGGATCTCCTGAACTTGCTCCAACCCAACAGCACCAACCTGGTTTGAATTATTTCACCTTGTTGCCACGGGGCAGGACGAGGTTGAGCAGATAGTCCGCCCGCGAGTTCAACGGCACGGACCGGGTGCATTGGCATTCTTTGCCGCCGTCGAGGCCGAAACATACATAGCGACGTTCCCAACAAACCAAGAGGCCGCGACAGGCCCTCCTCCCCCCTTCAGTCCTGTCGCGGCCTCGCCCTTTCCCGCGAGTCGTGTATTGAAGCACCACTGGGACCCCGCGTCCACGAGGTTGGCGAGCTCCAGTCTCAGGTTCTCCGACGAAGCCCAAGCTGCTATGTGGTCACGTTGATATCTTGCACGATGTACGTTCGCCCAGTACACTGTGGGGAGTACTATATCGCTTTGACGGTACGTATATTTCCATGACGAAGGAGTTCCAATACCATGGCTGACCCCCTGAGCCGCCGCGGCTTTATGAAAACCACGACCACCGCCGGTGCCGCACTGGGCGCGGGCCTCGCCGCCACCCCGTTGACTGCGTCCGCAAAGACGAATTTCAAGTACCAGAACGGCCTCAGTCCCTGGCCGTTGTCCATGAACACGAGCACTATTCGCCCGGCATCGTTGCGAGACAAGATCAAGGTGACAGCGGAGGCGGGCTGGGATGCCATCGAACCCTGGATCAATGACCTCAATGAATTCGAAGAGGGCGGCGGTGATTTGAAGGCACTGGGCCGGGAGATAAAAGACCGGGGCCTCTTTGTGCCCAACATTATCGGACTCTGGAACTGTCTGCCCGCCACGCAGGAGGCTTGGGATGCCTCGCTGGAAGCTACCCGCAAACGCATGCGCCAATCGGCCGATGTGGGTTCGCGGTTTGTAGCCGCCATCCCCTCGCCGGATCGCGCCGACTTTGATCTCAAGTGGGGTGCCGACCGCTATCGCGAACTTTTGCGGATTGGCCGCGAAGACTACAATATCACCGTCGCCTTTGAGTTTATCGGTTTCTTCAAGGGGGTGCATCGTTTTGGACAGGCCTGTGCCGTGGCTGTCGATGCCAATGATGATGATGCTTGTATCATCGCGGACACCTTCCATTTCTGGCGCGGAAAAACCGGTTTTCACGGGCTGAAAAAAGTCAATGGCGACATTATCGCGAATTTTCACTGGAACGATATTGCGGAGAATACGCCGGAAGAGGGCACCGGCGACACCTCCCGAATTTACCCCGGCGATGGCATACTACCGCTTGAGCAGATCCTTCGCGATCTCAAGTCCATCAACTACACCCGCACCCTCTCGCTGGAGCTGTTTAACCGGGAGCACTGGAAGATGGACCCCAAGGTCGTCTCTGAGACGGGGCTTAGAAAGATGCAGGAGTGCATTGCGCGGGCTGAACTGTAGCGTGCGTTAAGCAAGCACGGGTCAGTCGGCGTGTTTTGAGGATCGAACCACGCCAATGAACACGAATAATGATGACACAAATATTTCGGGTGCTGAAAAAATCAACAATTATGACTGACCTCAAAGATCACAAAGAACACAAAAAATGGTTCTTCCGGTTCAAGGGTACGGTGTAGTTCAGAACGACTTGCTTCGACTGTGTTTTTTCCTCGCCGTTGAGCGCCGAAGGTGCGTTCTATATCAGCCTGGGGCAACGCCCCAGGTCTCAAATCAGACAGAATTCAGGGCTGAAAGCCCGGCCCATAATCCAGCGG
>JAJRPE010000146.1 GCA_024280935.1 Candidatus Hydrogenedentota bacterium | reverse complement strand
GCTGGCACCGGCATCGAGGATTTCGAGACCCTCTTCTTCGCGAATGCTGATGGCACCGTCTTCGCGCAAGACGCGGTTGACGTGAATGGCATCGTCCACTTCCTCGATGCCGTACTCGCTGACGATCATGGGACGAACGCCCGCGCCCTGAAAGTAGTCGAGGAGTTGCCCCACGACGGCATCGAGTTCGGCGACGTACTTGGGGATCTCAGGGTGATTGGGACCCAGTTTCTGGAGGCAATAATCCAGGTGGGGGAGATAGACCAAGGTGAGGCCGGGCTTATTTTTTTGGTGGCAGTAGATGGTGGCATCGGCGATCCACTGGGTCGACTTGACGGAGGAGGCGGGCCCCCAGAAATTGAAGAGGGGGAACTGGCCTAGTTCGGCTTGCAGTTCGTCACGCAGGTCCTGCGGATGAGAATAGCAATCGGGGAGCTTTCGTCCGTCGGCCTTGTAGATGGGCCGGGGGGTGACGGAATGCTCCACGGAGGAGTACATGTTATACCACCAGAACATGTTGAGGGTGGTGAGGGATGGGTCGCGTTCGCGGGCGGTCTCCCAGACCTTGGGCCGCTGGACGAGGTGGTTGGACTGTTTCCAGAACTGCACCTCGGCCATTTCGCGGTTGTACCAGCCGTTGCCGACGATGCCGTGTTCGTTGGGTGGGGTGCCCGTGAGTATGGAGGACTGCACCGAGGTGGTGACTGCCGGAAAGGTGGGTTTCAGGTGGTGCTTCGAACCCGCTATCATGAAGTCACGGATGCGCGGGCTGTGATCGCCGATGAGGGATTCGTTGAGGCCCACAGCGAGGATGACGGCAGTTGGATGGTGCGTACTCATGTACCAGCAATCCTCCGGTGTCCCCAGACGGTGGCGGCGAAACAGCCGAGCGCTACCAGAGCCAGTTCGGGGTGCGGGGTGAAGGTCAGGAAGAAGGCATCAAGGAGCGAAATCCCCGACAGCCAACCGAGTATGGCGGGCAGCATCTTGGGCGGCTTTTGGCGGACGAGGCGCGCCGAGCGTGCGAGCCAGGCGAAGAGCAGGGCGCCCATGGCCAGGGTCCAGGAAGGGCTGACCGGGGCGGAAACAAGCAGCGCTGCAAAGGGAAGAAAAACCATCGCGACAGCGAGCCAACGCCGAAAGCCGAGCACACCCTGTACTTCTTTCTGCGCGACCACCGTCAGGCTGGTGATGTAGAGGGCCAGCAGCGTGGCGAAGAGCACGACCTCGCCGATGTCCGGGGTTCGGGCTGTTGCGTGCGCGGTCATCGCGGCGGCGAGCACATAGACCAAGGCGCGGCAGAGTCCCATGAATACCAGGGAGCCGGTCCAGCGTTTGTGCAGGATATCGTAGAGCACGATGGCGGCGGCCAGCGCGAGGGCAAACATTGTCGCCTTGGGTGCGAGCAGGGCAACGGCGGTGATGGCGATGGCGAAGGAGAGGGTGGTGAAGACGGTCGCTTCGCGCAGCGAGAGCGCCCCGGAAGGAATGGGGCGCTGGGGGTGTTCGATGGCGTCGATGTGCCGGTCAAGGAGATCGTTGAGGGCCATGCCGCCGGTGTAAAAAAGCGATGCCGCAAAGATGGCGATCAGGGCGGTGCCCCAGGGGAATGGACCGGCGCTCCACACCAGGGCAACGCCCACGAGGACATTAGAAAAGACCGTGGGGATATTGGAGAGGCGGGCCAACTGCATGTAGGCGGTCAGTTTTGGATGCATGTCGCGGCGCATTTCTTAGGGTCACTCGCGTGGTGGTAAGCACGCATGAATCTCTTCGGGTGCGGCGGGCAAGGAGGTTGGGCATCCCTGCCCGACGCAAAGTGCGTGCTGAGTATCGAAAGGTACTGGTGGTCTGTGATGGGCGTTCCGCGTTCAGGGCAGGGCTGCTTCGTTTTACTGTTTATTTTAGCCTGGCTGAACAAGTCTATGGCGGGCCTTGAAGATTGACGCGCCTCTTGTGTCGGGCAGGGATGCCCAACCTCCTTTGTGGTGCCCGACGTTTTCTTTGGAGTCACAAATCTCAAGAAATGTTCCCGCCTGTGCCCGTTACGTCGAGCACCCACTGCATTTCCTTCGCGATGCCCTCGGCGAGGTCGTCCACCCGAAGGTCTTCCGGCAAGACATTCCATGCGTAGGTCTCCACCTCGAAGTGCCGACAATCCGACAAGGCTTCGATATGTTCCAGGCACTCGATAACATCGTCTTGCGTGGCGTCGAGGAATCCAAAGCGCTGCAAGAACAAAGGCACATGAAAATGGGTGCGCAAGGTGAGCGCCTCCAGATCTTCCTCCTTGATTTCATCGAGGGCTTCGGGCAAGTCTTCATAGAGCAGGCCATAGCCCAGGGACTCGTTGTCCACCATGGTCTGGTGGAGGTAGCGCGGCTCCTCGAATCGGGCCAGTTGGGCCAGGGCAGCTTTGCGCTCCGTTCCGTCCAGCGGAGCGAAATCCAAGGCGACGGCGGAAGACAATTGCACCTTGCCCACACGCACCCCGGCATCCCGGTAGGCCTCCAGAACGGCGGCTTGTTCCTCGCCCATGACGGCCGCGTGGCATACATCGTGGCAGACACGGAGGTACCGGGCGATGTGCTTTTTCTCGCCCTTGGGGAAGAGGTGCTCCTCGAAGAACGCGATCATGCCGTTGGTCGTGTCCAGCAAACAGCCGGGTTCGGGTTCGATGTCGATGTGGATGCAATGGCCCGTGGACGCTTCCTCGCGGGCAAGGAAATCGACGAGCTCGATGAGTTGACTGGCGGCGTCTTGCAGCACCTGCTCATCGCCCTCGGGAGAAGGCCATCCAATGGGGAGGGTGGAGATACTGCCCTCGGCCTCCTTCGGCAGGAGTCCACCGAGGATGCGCACCAGGTTCTTCGTGTAGTCGAGGCGTTCGGACTCCGCCCACGTAGGTTTGTAGACTTCGTGTTTCACCACCTCCTGGTGGAAGTCACCGTGGGGGAAACCGTTCATGGTGAAGACCCGGAGGCCCCGTTCGTTGAGCCAATCGCGGAAATCGCTGACGTGGTCGTTTTCTAACACGTCCCGCGCGGCGGATGCGGGGAGCCAGAGGCCCACGCCCATGGGGGCACCGGGACTCACCCGTGCCTTTACGGCGCAGGCGTAGCGTTCGAGGTTTTCCAACGTGGAGGCATAGTCGTTGCCCGCGTGGACGTTGGTGCAGTAGCCGAGGATGTTTTGATCGGAGTTGAACATGGCTTTTCCTGGGGTCAGGGAACGGTTGCTTGTGTTGACCATTATAGAGGGATGGGATGGCATGTTGCACGAACGTTCACAATAAAGGAGGTTGGGCATCCCTGCCCGACGCAAGCCGCTCGCCGCGCAATGGAACGCACGTGGGCCTGTGAATCCACCAAAGACGCACGAACCCTCGTACCTCGGGATCGCGCGGCACGTCCGAAAAGAGGAGGTTGGACATTCCTGTCCGACACAGGGCGCACGTCGTGCAATGGAACGCACGTGGGCCTGTGAATCCACCCAAAACGCACGAACCCTCGTGCCTCGGGATCGCGCGGCACGTCCGAAAAGAGGAGGTTGGACATCCCTGTCCGACACAGGGCGCACGTCGGGTATCGAAGCGGCCGGGAGTCTGTGAATGATACGTTGTGTATCCAGCGTATTCTGTTTTCCCCATTACAGGGGGCAGAATGTGCCGTCAGGGGGCTTTCCAAACCATGGAACCCTTTGTGTCGGACAGGCCGAAGACGCGCCGTGGCAGGAATGTCCAACCTCCTTTGCAGCCCCGACGCTCTGCGTCGCAACACCGATGCCCGCACCCTTAAACTCCCCCGCTGCGCTCCTCCGTGTAAGGGTGGCACCCAGACGTGGTCTTGGTTGCTCCCGCTACCCCGCTAACCCAAAATCCGGCAACTGGCTAAGGAAGGTGTGGGGGTTGGAGCAGAAGCCTCGCGAAGTGGTTCATCTGCAGAATGAACCTTCGGTAGCGGGGGACGTAGTATACGTGAGACCCAACTCCCATGGCCCCAAAGGACGGGATTGCCGGAGCCGGGATAACGTCGGAGATAATCGAGCTATGTTCAACTATATGAAATGTCTATTGATTTCGGGGGTTTTGTTGATAGCGCTTGTGGGCTGTGGTGACGGAAGGCCGTCCCCGGCAGAAATTAAGGCTCGGCAGCAAGCCGCGATGGAGTCCGTGGCCAAGCAACTTGCCGAGCTTGAGTCCAAAGAGAAGAAGCCACCCCTGAGCAGTCCGAGCAAGGCCGTTATTGAGCATGGGCCTGTTGGGTTTGACCCTGCTGTTGTACTGAGAGGGCTGGAGGTCTTCTTTAACGAGGGCGTTCCTGAGAGCGTTTCGGGATTACATCCTTTTCGCTATCAGGAAGTGTATTGCGACCAGTCGGAAACCGTATCGCTCGCCCCTGAGGAGTCCGAGGAGTTTGGTCGGCTGTTCGACTTCTATTTCTCCAAGCAGTACGGTCCTTGGTCCATTCACACATTCATAGGGGCCGTCCATTTTAAAATTACTTGGTATGACGCAGATGGAAATGAGTATGTCAGCTCTTCCGTCCCGGATGATTTAGAGAGGAAGAGTGATGCCCTCAGTAGGCTAGTGGCTTCTTTTGGACCCAGATGCCTGACCGTCCCAATGTTACTTGATTCGTTGCGTGATGAAGACCCGTGTATGCGAAACTTTGCGTTGCACCATATGGAGAGCCGGGTGCGGGCTGATAGAGAGTGCCTGGCATTCTCTGAGGGGGCGGTCCCCGCACTCCTCACTGTGCTGTGGGACCAGGAACTGCCCTTGCGAATTTTAGCGGCT
Organism: Candidatus Hydrogenedentota bacterium; assembly: GCA_024280935.1. GTDB lineage: Bacteria > Hydrogenedentota > Hydrogenedentia > Hydrogenedentales > JAEUWI01 > JAEUWI01. Next base: position 8,583 of record JAJRPE010000146.1, on the reverse strand, counting down.
GACTGCCTATTTATGTTATTCGACGAACGGCATGTGAATAGCGAGCGAGCCACCGATGCCGTGCTCAGAATCGCGAAAGCAGGCGGCAAGTATGAGCGACGCAGTGCGATAAGCGCATTGTCCTCTTCGTCCGCTTCGAAATCAAATGATGTCGTCGATGCGTTACTTGTCGCGTTGCGTGACGAATACCAAGGCGTTCGCTATAAAGCGGCCAGTGTTCTGAGGAACTATAGGGATATGCCTCAGAGAGCTGAGGGCATTGTCGCTGGTCTTACGGAGGCGCTGGGCGATGAAGACGAGAGTGTGCGAATCATGGCCGCAAAGTCACTGAAGGAATTCGAGTAGAATTGTGCCGACAGATCGAAATCTGGCGACTGGGCCAAGATCGAGAAAGGGTTGTGGAAGGTGAGCCGCTTGATGACGGCCTCCGAAGTGCCCCGGTCCTGTATCGAAAACTCCCGTATCCGAGGTACGAGCGAAGACGTGTCTGTCCCTTTCTTGCGGGACACACAGGGCGCAGGAAGGGGGGGCGATGTTTTATTCGAAGTCCGTCCCTATTTTTTCCAAGGCGTCCGGTGCATTGCCTTGTTGGCCGGTGGATATTGCCCGCCTACGTTCGAGAATCAACCAAACTGAACCGGTGATGATCCCCAACAGGCCACCAAGGTAACTAAAATTATGCATCGTTATCGCGCGCATGAACGCAACAGGATCGTCTATTTTCTGCCCATACCTCATCACTTCTCCCACAGTTGTCGCGTCAAGAGTCGCACAGGTATATAGCAACGCCAGCAAGCCAGTCATCAGTGCAGTACTCGCTACGACGCCATACGCCCTGATGACGGCCATGAAATATCGCTTGTCACCAGGGACGACGGTAGCAATTGGCAGTAAGAAGGCCCCGATCACTATTCCCATCCACCATGAGGCTGCCCACCCTACCAGCGAGGCTCCCATTCTGCCTTGAAATGCGGGAGAAATCCTAAACTGAATAAACTTGAATTGATCGAAGTAGTCATGAGAAACGGAGTAGCTGATTTGATTGTGCAGCATTCCGTAAAGGCCTGCAATCAAACAGCCCAGTATGAGCAATGGCGGGATCAGGATTAGCTTCTTCATGTTCTTGTGTTCCTGTGATCCAACTACGGTTATATAGTTTCTTTTTAACACCTTTGAAACGCGGCATTTCGGTACAAAACTTCTGCGGCAATGCTTGGGCAAAGTCTGCAATCGAAATGGAATCGTCACCCAAAGGATCTTGGACATTCCTGTCCGAGGCAAAGGGTACTCCAGCATCCCAGCCCCTCAAGTTTTCTTGTCCGTCTGTGCGTGTCGCATCAGGGGGTGAGTTCAGGTTGGTGTACACAAGAAAGGCCACATGTGCTCTACGCTCGTGGGGTGTCCGCTACCTCGGACAGGAATGCCCAAGATCCTTGGTGCTTTGCTCTGTGCTATAGCGAGCAGACGACGTGGCCTACCCCGGCAGGTTAAAATTCGGCGACTGACTCAAAAACGTATGGGGATTGTCATACGTCAATCGCTTAATCGCCGCCTCCGAATGGCCGCGCCGTTTCAGTTCCATGCGGGCCTTGGGCACGGCGAGGGGATCGCTGATGCCCCAGTCGCAGGCGGAATTCATCCAGAGGCGTTCGGTGCCATACATCTCGATGATATCGGCGGCCCGTTGGGTCGTGCATTTCGTTTCCGGGTAGAGGGTCATGCCCGCCCAGAAGCCTTTGTCGAGCACCTCGGCGACGGTGTGCTCTTCCACGTGGTCGATGAGCACGCGGTCGGGCTCCACGCCGCCGTGGTTCAGGAGGGCATCCATGATGATGCGGGTGCCCTTGCGTTTATCTTCGAGGTGGGGCGTATGCACCAGGATGAGTTGGTTGTGCTTTACGGCCAGATCGATTTGCGCTTCGAGGATTATGAGCTCATTCTTCGTGTTTTTGTTCAGGCCGATTTCGCCCACCCCCAGCACGTTGGGCTTCTTGAGGAAATCGGGGATGATCTCGATGACTTCCCGCGCAAAACCGGGGTCGTCGCCTTCTTTGGGATTAATGCAAATCCAGCAGAAGTGGGCGATGCCGAATTTTTTCGCGCGGGCGGGTTCATATTCGGTGAGTTGGCGGAAGTAGTCGTAGAATCCTTTGACGGAATCGCGGTCGAATCCGGCCCAGAAGGCAGGCTCCGAAATAGCGACACAACCGGCGAGGGCCATCCGTTCGTAATCGGCGGTGGTGCGGGAAACCATGTGGCCGTGGGGTTCGATGTAGTTCATTGGCCCACCTCCGGCGCAGCGCCCAGCGCGAATTTGGCGTTCGCAGCCGATTGGGGCATGGTTTCCGTGGCATCGCTTAGCAGATCGAGTACCCGCTTTGCCCGTTCGCCGTCTCCGTCGCTCAAGAGGAGCAGCGCCTCGCGCAGGGCGGCGACACGAAAGTCGTCTTTTTCGGCAGGACCATCGGCGGCCCGTTCCAGTCGGTCCAGGAAGGCGGCGATATCGAGGACCTTGGCGCGGTGTTCGAGAAAGTAGGCATCCACAATGTCGGCATAGGTCAGGGGGCAACTGGCATCGTAATTCATGCGATACTCCTTCCCGAGGCAACAGTAGCGGGGTGCCAGGCGCGGAGCCAGGCAAGGGCCTGCGCCATGACGGCCTCGTCAATTTCGTGGACCTCAAAGGCGTCGCCCACATCGCGGATCATGGGGATAGAACGAACACCGCCCAGGTGTTCCTGAAAATCCGAAAGTCCGCCCATCAAGGTGTCGCGCTGCTTCAGCAGGGGGTGTTGCAGGGTGAATCCGAGGGCATCCAGTGTCTGGAGGATTCGCTCGTGGACCGATTCGTCGAGCCATCCCTGGAGGCGGGCGTAGGTCACATCCAGGGCGAGGCCGATAGCGACCGCAGCGCCATGGCGGATGGTGTAGCCGCTCATCTGCTCCAGTTTATGGGCCGCCCAATGGCCGAAGTCGAGGGGACGCGCATCGCCCCGTTCGAAGGGGTCGCCGTTGAGCGTGATGTGGTCGAAGTGGTGTTTCGCCGACGTGCGAATGATGGGGATGCCCGCGTCTTCGTCACGCTGCCGAATGGCCTCGGCGTTGTGCTCGATATCCGAAAAGAGGGCTGCGTCTTTCAACAAGGCCACCTTGACGGCTTCGCTGAACCCCGAGCACCAATCCTCGTCCGTCAGGGTGGCGAGGGTGGCCTCGTCGTGAATGACCGCCCACGGTACGTCGTAAACGCCGAGGTAGTTTTTCTGGCCGAAAGCATTGATGCCGTTTTTCACACCAAGGGCCGAATCCGACTGGCTCAGCGTCGTGGTGGCCACACGAATGAGCCGCACGCCCCGATGGGCGAGGGAGGCCGCGAGTCCGACACAATCGAGGAGTGCCCCACCGCCGACCACGAGAACGTAGGAGTGTCGGCAAATATGGGTTTCACTGATGATTTCCAGCGCCCGATCCAGGGTCTTACGATCACGCTTCGCGGTTTCGCCGCCGGGCAATACGTGGGGCGTGCCGACCAGGGTGATGTGTTGGTTGTTCGCCGCGAAAAAGGCGCTGATCTCCGCCAGATAATTCGGCGTGGCCTCAGCGAGGCCTTCATCCACGAAAACGACCACACGAGACGGCGTCGTTGTTCCCGAGTGAAGGAGATTGGCCAGGAGCGGATTATCGGGAGAAAATACGCTGCGTGTACACCGGAGCCGGTGCGTATAGGTCACACTGAATGTGGCATCCAACTTCATATTCATATGCCCTGTTTAGTGCCTTAATCTGGAAAAACCGCTATAAAAAAACAAGAAAGCACCACGTCATTCCCACGCACGTGGGAATCCAGAACGCGGCAGCATCACCTCAAGTCACCACTGGATCCCCGCGTTCGCGGGGATGACGCTCTTGGACCAGTGCCTCTCTAAGCGCGTGCATCTGATCACGACAATCCGGCATAGGAAATCGAAGTGTTCCCAACGTGTTACAGCGAAGACGCTTGTGAGATTTTCTATAGCAATGCGTGTCCAATACCACATGAACTACACGCCCTCAATTCTACGCCCTGCACGCGGTACAGTCAACTTGAAGCAAGTCAAAAAGCCGGGCTTGGCAATGGCGTGCTCAGGGACGGACTCGCGCCTCGCCATCGTCTGTTGGATCGGGTGCGTGTTGGCGAAGTGGATGCCTTGGGCAGGAAGGTGACCGTTCCGGCGCGTGCCTGTACCGGTGGGCTATGGGGAAGAGGTCAGCGTTCAGGGCACGGGCCACTATAGTCGACAAAAAGCCCTGTGGGTGCCACGGGTAGGCCCGGTAGGGTTTACCCGTGCAGAACCGTTGTCTCTGAATTTGAATTATCCCCCCTACCGATAGAAACGACACGGGTAAGCCCTGAGAGGCCTACCCGTGGCACCCGACGTGGGTCTTCACAAGAAAATGCCAAGCCCGATTCCACCGGGGCCAGGATGTCTGGAATTATTTTACGTCCCACTCCAAGATTTCGCCGGAGTAATCGCTTTGCAGGGTTGCCTCAAGTCGTAGTTCGGTGGTGGTGATGGATTGGAAGGTGACACGGTTGAATTGGTCCGCCTGCGTGCCGTAGTTGCCAGTCGGGGTGACTGGTTGCCAGTCGTCGCCCTTGCGATAGAGCAGATACCACCGGGCGGGAATCCGGCACTCCCCCCGGCCCGTATCATCAAACCAGTAGACTTCTGTGGAGGAAATTTTTTGGGCTTCGGGCCAGGTGTACTGGACCCATTCCGTGCCCCCCTTGTGGTCCCACCAGGTAAAGCGGGGCAGACTCTGATCATTGGAATGTTTGGGAAGGACTTGGTCGTTGAGGGCGGTCACTGCATCAAAACGGGAATTGTGTGAAGCCGTGGGCCGGGCGATGGCGGCGAGGGTCGGTTTGACGGGCACCTGGGCAGTGTCTTTGGAGCGGGCCAGCCATACGGCCATTTTTCCCGGCTCCCGGTGCGCCCAGGCATAGTAGGGAATGGCGGTTAAGGGTTGGGCCTTGGAGCTGGGGTCTTTTCCACCGTCGTCGTACTGGAGGACCTGCGCGATGCCGGTGATCGCAACCAAGCCGTTGAGCAGATCAGGTCGCTCCACGGCGGTGAGTTTCACGTCGTCGGTGAGGAACAGGTTCTTCATCTGTTCATCGTGGTCGATGCCTTCGATACAGTAGACCAGGGGGCCGCGCTCCAGGGCTACCTTGCCACGATTTTCCACAACGTGATCGTTGCTCAGCACCCGCCGCACGGGCATGTCGAAGCGAATGTCGATCACATCCCCTTTTTTCCACGTGCGTTGGAGCACCGCATAGCCTTTTTCCATCGCGGGTTGCTGCACATCGCCGTTCACACGAATCTGTGGCTTTATGAAGGAGGCATCGACGTAGTGGTAGAGGTCACTCGGCAGTGGATTCCCGATGACCCAGCCGGGGATGCGCAATAGGATGCTTTGCTCTAACGGCGATTCGGCATCCACCGTGATACGAATGGCCCCGTCCCAGGGATAGTGCGTTTCCTGGCGCAGGGTCAGGGGCTTGCCCTGAGCCGTGAGCTTCGCTGTGCCCGCCACATAGAGATTCACGTAGATGCGATCATCGCGCACTGCGTAAGCGTAACCGGGCAGGGAGGGCATGAAACGCACCACATTGGAGGGGCAACACGAGGTGTTGAACCAGGGGGAGCGCCCGGTTTTTCCCTTGTTGAAAGCGTAGAGACCATCGGCTTCCAGGGGATTGGGGTAGAAAAATTCGTTGCCGTCCAGGGACACGCCCGCCAGGAAGCCGTTGTAGAGAATGCGCTCGAAGACATCCATGTATTTGCTGTCGCCGTGGAGCAGGAAGAGGCGGTGGTTCCACAGACAGTTGGCTACGGCGGCGCAGGTTTCGTTGTAGGCGGACGCGTTCGGCAATTCATAGTTTTTACCGAAAGCCTCGCCCTGATGGCGTGCGCCAATAGCGCCGGTAAGATAGATCTTGCTGGAAACCACATTCTCCCACAGGGTATCAATGGCATCGACATAGGCCCGATTTGCGGTAAGGGCTGCGATGTCTGCCATGCCCGCATAGAGATAGCCTGCACGAACTGCGTGGCCTGTGGCCTCTTTTTGTTTCAGCACGGGCAGGTGATCCTGATATTGGGAACCGTAGAGTTTGTGACCTTTTCCTTGACCGCGTTGGTTGATGAAAAACTGCGCGAGATCAAGATACTTCTGCTTGCCTGTCACGCGGTAGAGCTTGCTAAGGCCAATCTCGATCTCCTCATGGCCGGGCGCATCATGCCTGCCCTGGGGGCCAAAGATGTTGGCGATGAGGTCGGCATTTTTCAGGGCGACATCAAGGAGACTTCGCTTCCCTGTGGCCTGGTAGTGGGCCACGGCGGCCTCATACAGGTGCCCTACATTGTATAGCTCATGGCCATCCTTAATGTTTCCCCATCGCTTTGGACTTACGCCCCGTGCCGGATGTTCCGGGTCGATGGTCCGCGCCGTGTAGAGGTAGCCGTCCTCTTCCTGCGCCGCCGCGATCTTTGCAATCAGGTCGTCCAGGTAGGCTTCCAGCTTAGGGTCATCCGCCAGGGCCAACGTGTAGGATGCCCCCTCAATGATTTTGAAGACATCGGAATCGTTGAAAAAGATACCCTCGTGCTTACCCTCCATAAGGCCACCGGCCTTGGAAAAGTTGGAGATACGCCCGGTCTCCTCGCATTTCTGAAAATCATAGGGCAACGTGACGGTGCGATTCGTTTCGAGGCGCGGTGCCCAGAAGCTGTCGTCAAAATGAACCTGGGTAAAGGGCACGGGCTGAATGGGATAATCGGAAGCGGCATGTGCCAGCGACAGGGGCAGAACACTTCCGAGAAAGATGACGAGGTGGCGCATAAAGGTTTCCTTTTCCGTGTGGCGACTTTTATTTTGCTACGCGTTCATGTTGGGCAGGAGTGCGGACTTTCCAGTCCGCAATAAAGGCTGCGTGATGCCAACAAAGGCCACTTGTACTTGCGGGCATTGACGGGCATTGACGGGCACAACGCGTGTTTTGTGGCGGATAGGAAAGCCCGCCCTCCTGATTTCCGGTGAACCTCTACTATCTTAGCAATTTGGAGAACTGCGGGGAAACACGGTCTGGTTCTGGGTGCTGTTGTCATGATAGGGTAAAATCATCGGTTTTTGCGGGGGCATGCTTGAGGACACCCGACCAGCCCGAGATTTTTCAGGAGGAATTGCACCATGCGGAGTCTACTCGTAGTTGTTTTATTGATGATCGTTACCCCCTGTTTTTCAGAAGGACCCGGCATACTGGGCGCAATCAATCAGATCCCGCCCGCGCTCAACATCGAAACGGGTTGGGAGATTCCTTCGGAAGGCTACTGCGACCAGCCCTACGTGGTGAAGCTGAAGGATGGAACCTGGCTTTGCGTGATGACCACCGGCCAGGGCCATGAAGGGGATGGGGGGCAGCATATCGTCTCAACGCGCAGCAGTGATAAAGGGAAAACCTGGACACCCCTGCTTGATATTGAGCCAGCGGATGGTCCCGAAGCCTCGTGGGCCATGCCCTTCCTCACCCCGACAGGGCGTGTCTATGTGTTCTATACGTACAACGCACAGAATAGGCGGAGCTTTTTGGGCAAGCCTGTCGGTGCGAAGAAACCCGTCGAATGGAAACGAGTCGATACCTTGGGTGAGTACGCCATCAAGTACTCGGATGACGGTGGGAAGTCGTGGTCGGAGAAGCGATGGTATATCCCGATACGGGAGACCGCCATTGACCGGGAGAATGCTTATCAGGGCTGCGTCCGTTTCTTCTGGGGCGTTGGCAAGCCCATAGTACACGATGGATCCATGTATTTGGGTTTCGCTAAGATCGGGCTGTCTGCGGACTCTTTTTTTAAGGAAACGGAGTCCTGGTTTCTGCGAAGCGATAACTTGCTGACGGAGACGGACCCTGGGAAGTTCCATTGGGAAACCTTGCCCGAGGGTGATCGTGGCCTCCGGTCGCCCGAAGGCTCCATTGCGGAAGAGGTCAATCTTGTTGTCCTGTCGGATGGCTCATTCTTCTGCACCTACCGAACGGTCGCGGGGCATCCGTGCCATGCCTATTCCAGAGATGGTGGAAAATCGTGGACACCGGCGGAATTCATGACCTATCGACCCGGTGGCCCCCTGGTGAAGCATCCTCGGGCCGCGAATTTTGTCCGAAAGCTCACGGAAGGACCTTATGCCGGGCGGTACATCTACTGGTTTCATAACCACGAGGGCCGTGATTATAAGGGACGCAACCCGGCCTATTTGCTTGGCGGCGGTGAACACGACTCGCCTCAGGGGAAAGTGATTCACTGGGGAGAACCCGTCGCTGTGCTGTACGACGCGGATCCCAAGGAACGTATCAGCTACCCCGATTTCATCTGGGATGACGGTCTCTATATCACCGAGACACAGAAGACGATTGCCCGCGTCCATGCGATACCCGACGCACTATTGCAAAAGCTCTGGGCGGAATGAGGCTCTGGCGTAAGCGTCGGTCAGGCATCAAACTTCTTGGACGTGCAGCACGATGCCGAGCTACGAGGCTTCGTG
>JAJRPE010000145.1 GCA_024280935.1 Candidatus Hydrogenedentota bacterium | reverse complement strand
CGCTTGTTGACGCAGACCAAATAATTCGCTGTCTGGAACTTCCATAACCGTATTATGCACATTCGATGGGCCTGTGTCCAGCAAAAATATGGCCCCGCGACAGCCACAGAAAAACGGCACGGGTTAAACGAATGTTTACCTGATTTAATCCATGTCCCAGCCAACCAGACTTTCCAAGCAAGGTGCGTCTTAGCCAAAATGAACCACGAGGGTGGCACCCTTGAGGTTGTTCATATGGAGTTCATGGTCCATCCCGTGCCAGGGTGCGCCTCATCACACGCCCTCGGGCAGCACCTTCCATGCCTCGGGGGCCAGCCGAGCGCGCAAGCCCGCGTCGAGGTGCTTCATGAATTCACGACGGGCTATTTCTTGCGCCCCCAGGCTCATTAAATGGGGGTTTGCCACCTGGCAATCGATGAAGGGGAGCCCCCACGCTTTCGCCGAGGCCACCAGAGCATGCATCGCCACCTTGGACGCATTCGGCTGGTGGGAAAACATGGATTCGCCAAAAAAGCAGCCGCCGAGGGCGATGCCATAAAGCCCCCCCGCCAACTTCCCCTCGGCCCAGCATTCGATGGACATAGCGTACCCCGCTTCGTGAAGACCGATGTACGCCTCCTCCATCTCTGGCGTTATCCAAGTGCCATCTTGGCCAGGGCGGGGCGTTCCACTACATGCTTCAATCACCTCGGGGAAGGCCCGGTTCAGGGTAACTTCGAACACGCCTTTCTTTATGACACGCCGGAGGCTCCGGGCACAGTGAAAAGAATCAGGAAACATCACCATGCGCGGATCGGGCGACCACCAGAGCAGAGGCTCCCCTTCGGAGTACCACGGAAAGATGCCAGATCCGTAGGCGAGGAGCAGCCGCTCCGGGCGCAGATCGCCGCCCACAGCCAGCAAACCATCCTCCGCCAGGTGGACAGGCGGAAAGGCAATGTCATCGGTCAAACGATAGATGGGCATGGGACACTATGCTACGGATCGGGTTGGGAAAATAAAAGGCGAAACAGAAAAACATCATATATCGGATATATTGCGGGGCGGCCACGCCGCACGCAAGGCGTTGAGCACAGCAAGTACGTCGATGACTTCCTGGCACACCGCACCCTGCACCGGACTCAAATAGCCTGCCGCAGCGAGTCCCATCCCGATCAGACTCAGGGCCATGCCCCCCACTGCGCTCTGAAGCGCGATGGCCCGCATTCGGCGGCTGATGTGCAGAAACTCATCCACCTTCTCCAAGGAGTTGTCCATCACCACAACGCCCGCCGCCTCCGCCGTGACATCGCTCCCCTCCCCAATCGCCATCCCCACCGTCGCCGCCATCATGGCTGGGGCATCATTGATACCATCCCCGACATACAGGGTTTTGGCGTGTTCCGTTTCCCTGCGTACAATCGCGAGCTTTTCTTCGGGGCTTTGCTGCGCATGGATTTCTGTAATCCCCACCTCCTCAGCGAGGTAGCGCACCTCAGACTCACGATCACCCGACACGATCATAAGTCGCTCAAACTGGTGGTGCGGCCCCAGGTGACGCATGAACGAATGGCTCTCCGTCCGGGGCGCATCACGAAAGGAGTACACCGCAGCAAAGCATTGATCAAGTACCACAACGCACTCCAGCCCCTCCCGTGGCGGGGGAGCCTGCTCCAGCCCGGCAGGAGCTATCTCCGCAAGTCTTTTGCGACTTACGATCTGGATGTGATGACCGGATACCGTGCCGATCAGTCCGTGGCCGGGCCGCTCACTCACCGCCTCAGCATCAGGCACATCCAGCCCCGCCATCGAAGCGGCCGCACTTATCGCCGTAGCGAGTGGGTGCTTTGAATAGCGCTCGACGCCTGCGGCCAGTTTCAATACCTCTTCGGACGAGAAATCCTCGGCGACCACCTGTTCCGTCAGTGTCGGCTCACCATAGGTCAGCGTACCCGTCTTGTCAAAGATCGCCGTCCGGCATTGCGCCATCTGCTCCAGGGCCACCGGACTCTTGACGATGATCGCCCGGCGGGCGCACAGGGAAATCGAACCGATAATCGCAACGGGAATACCGATAAGCAACGGACACGGCGTTGCGATGACGAGCACCGCGAGAAAACGCAACGCCTCTCCGCTCAACGCCCAGGCCGCCACCGCTACCCCCACCGCGATGGGGGTATACACCGCACCCAGCTGATCACCCAGGCGCCGCATCTGGGGACGGGTCGCCTCCGACTCCCGCATCACCGCCATGATACGGGCATAGCGTGAATCCGCAGCCCGCTGGGTCGCCCGGATAGTCAGGGCACTCTCGCCGTTTATTGCCCCTGAGATCACCTCAGAACCCTGGGTCTTTGTAATCTGAAACGGCTCGCCCGTGAGATAAGACTCATCCATAACGCCGTGCCCCTCAAGCACCTCGCCATCCACGGGGCAGATTTCGTGGGGATAGACCACCAAGATGTCCCCCGCCATGAGGACCTCCAGTTTCACATCTTCCAAGGCGCCATCTGTCCCCCGGCGGTGAGCCACCGAGGGCATTCGCTTGGCCAGCGCCTCCAAAACCGAGGAGGCGCTCCGTAAGGCATAGGATTCCAGGGCCTCCCCGCCCGAAAGCATCAATACGATAATCGAACCCGCCAGATATTCGCCCAAAAGGACCGAGGTCACAATCGAAATTCCACCCAGGAGATCCGAGCCAAACTCCCGCTTCAAGGCCTTTCGGGCCAAGTCCAGCACCAACGGTGTGCCTCCCAGCACAAGACAAATCCAGAGTGGTCTATCGGCGGCCCCTCCCCCCCAGTGCAACCCGTAACGAAACACGAGGTGGAGCGCAATCATCACCACCGAAAGAAGTGTAATAAGCACCGTTTGGTGCCGTTGGATCGCTGTCAGCACGGCCTTGGCTTTCCCACCCACAGGCCCCACCCCGGTTGCTTCATCCTGATTCATGGACTTCCTTCCCACCTTGCACTGCTTTTTCAACAAGCCCCAGGCAGCAACGCATTAACCCGTATTATTCTCCACTATTCCAACTTCTAACTTCCCCCATGCATGGGCTTCCAGTATATCCGCCGCACGGGCCATGGCGCCACTCTCACAAACTTCTGCCTGGAAGCGTTGCGCGTTCTTGCCGTAGGTGGAGTCATTGACCAAGGTGTCTATAGCCACGAGCATTTGCTCACCCGTCATCGTGCGGGGCGTCGCTTTGAGGCCAAAACGATGCTCCAGAATATACGCCGTGCAGAGTTCCTGTTCCAAGTGTCCCGGCAGGGCGAGCATAGGCTTCCCAGCCGCCAACGCCTGATACATGCTGCCATTGCCACCGTGAAATATAACTGCGGCGCAATGCTCCATGATGGCAAGGCCCGGCGCGTACTTCGCGAATCGAAAATTATCGGGTGCCATCGCAATGCCTTCGTCAGAAACCTGGCCTGCTGTGGTCACCACAAAGCGGTAGCCGCTCTTTTCAAGCACGCCATAGCAGCGACGCAACAGCGGCTCCAGCAATCCCGTAGAACCCATGGTGATATAAATGTTGGTTGTACCGTCCTTGAGCTCGTCGAACCATTCGGGCAATTCACAGGGCGGCTCATAAAGAATGGGGCCGATGGATTGCCAGTGCGGAAAACTCGCGTGGGACTTGTGGAAGGCTGCCAGGTCGGGGGACAACAAGGGTGTCTGACGAAGCAGCCGAATACCGTTAATGGGCTTGACACCGAACTTATGATAGACCCGCTTCCGAATACGCCCGAAGTGAATCCATTCCAAACCGTGAATGAGGAAGTTAAACAGGCTCCAGGGGCGAAGAAAATGGGTATTGTAAGCATTAAGGATGCCCGCCGCCGGAATGCCAAGAATATGCCCCGCAGGCGTTACCCCCACGCTGGCATCGCCAAGGATGATATCGGGCTTCTCCTCCTGGCATACGCGGATGATATCTTCCAGAATATCGTCAATGGGTGCCCACTTACTGGTGTGGAGCACATCCCACAAGGTAATCAGAATGCCGTGGTCATGAAAACGATCCCATGCGTAGGGCTGGGCGGGTTCTTTGCAGCGCACCATGCGAAAACCCTGCGTCTCCGCCTGATCCAGTTTCGAGCGGGGATGGCTGGGATCCGCCCCCGCGAAGACCACTTCATGCCCGCGCTCTCGAAGCACCTTCGCAATTTCAACACAGCGCCCCACATGGGCCAGGCCATATCCCAGCGGAAATACAACAATCTTCAGCGAGTCCGGGGCATTCCCTTCCAACGCTGGTTCTTCGGGGGGGCCTGTCATACCCCCTCCTCTGCGGATGGTGGAGAAATAGCATCACGATTCGCACACGATGCACGTAGTCCCGCTTCGATTTCCGCCAGGATAGTTTTTCCCAAGATCCCCTGCTTTTTCAGGTCCGCAGCACAGTTGTGTCGTCCCGAGTTGATTGGCTTGAGTGTAATGCTCGGTATATTCCGATGATGCATCGCCTGGAGTCGATCAGGAAGACACCGCTCTCCATAGAAAATGGTGGCGCGAGGCGGCGCGGGCGTTACATCAAGATAACACTGGGTGATATCAGGCAGATTATTTGCTCCATGGACCCGATTGACCTTCCACATGACCAGTTGAGCGGCCAACGTCACCAAGACAACTTCCGCATAAGCAGCGGGTTCGGTGAGCAGTTTCTTGATATTAAAATAGGTCTTCAACTGGGTCGTGGGCTTCGTATAGACAACGGGGGGAAAACCCGGTGCAAAGGCCACGATTTGGTTAATATTGGCAAAAGAACTCACGTAAAACGCACCCGCGCCACCGGCCGAAGCCCCGAGCGCCACGTTGTAGGAGGAACCGAGTTCCTTCAGCGTATCGTTTACCAGGCCCATGTAAAACTCAACCCCGCCCGGTCCGCCATGAGGGTGTTCAAAGTAGGCGGAACGCCGGGGATCGCGGACGAAAACCAAGTTGTAGTTGTTTTCGTTCTCATTGAGCATCTTGCGAAACTCAAACTGGGGCATCCCTGCGAAAAGCACCGCCGCGCCTGCAAAGGAAACAATGGTGATGTCAGAACCCTTGTCCTCTACCTGGATAAACTTGCTTCGGTCGAAGTCGCCCTCGGTGCCCCCCGGGGTGGTGAAATCGAAAGTGCCCTCTTCGGCCATATTCTTGGCGAGACCGGGCATAAAAATGCGACTCACCAGCTTAACGATGAAATTGAGAATTGCCATGAACTCCGAAAAACCATAAGGTTGGTGACAAGGGAACAACGAGAAAGGATTCTCCACAAAATCGAATCCGTTGAACCAACCAGACACGCTTGGCCTCCCCATGTCATGACCACTGCCCGTATACCCCAGTATACTGAGAAACAGGGCAGACGTTCCATAACGCACTGCCCTGTTTCCTGATCTTCATCTATTTCTGTGCCGAAGTCTACTTGGAAAAAATCTCCTCCAGGGCCACCTTCCGAATGGGCGCTATACCTTCCAACGCGGCCAGATCGATCTTGTTTTCGTCACCGACGACGGATATGAGCTTGGCACGGTCCTTAATGATGTCCTGATGAAAGGCCAATACGTTGCTCAAGCCGCTGGCTTGAATAGCTTGATAGCGCGCTGCACGAGGGTCGCCCGCCAAGGCCAGGTCTTCCCAGGAACGAACCGCGCCAATAACACCTCGGAACCCAATCTTACCCGTGCGGTACCGGTTGATGAGGGCCTCGCGGGAAATGGCAAACCGTTCTTCCGACTCTGGTAGGTTATCCAAAAGATCGATGAAGGCCTTCACCGCCTCCACCGTCTTGTCCGCCTGGCTGCCGATAACGCCCACCATGATATTTTCATCATCCAACTCACCGCCTTCGATATACCGGGCACCGGCGGAGTAGGCCAAAGCCCGCGCCTCACGAAGCTCCTGAAAAACAATGCCCGCCATGCCACCAGCAAAATAATTGTTGTAGAGCTGGGTGGTGGGATTCCGGCCTTCGGAATAGTACCCACTCCCAAACTCCAAGCGAATCTGGGCCTGGGCCGCCTCTTTGTGGAAGAAATAGATCTCGGTCTGGTCCGGCGTGCGGGCGACTCGTCTTTTAACTTCGGGCGCCTCTTTCACGGCATCACGCGTACCATAAAAGGTCTTGATGGCGGCCACCACCTCCTCCAGCGGCAACGAACCCACATAGCTGATGTTTTGCTCGTAGTCCAGTAGGCCTTGTGCATTCTGGTAGAGCGCATCCGCCCCGATAGCTTCGATGTCCGCCGTGGTCATGCGAATGAGGTAGTCCGACTCCGTGCCGTATCGGTTAAATTGGACCACCGCACGGGAAATGCTCGGGGCCTGCTTCTGGGCATCGGCCCGCTGAACCAGCACGATCTTCTTCAGCTCCGCGAGCGTTTCAGGCGGAGCTTTTGGGGTATGAAGGGCATCGTGCAGCAGGGTCAAGGACGCATCAAAATTCTCATCCAACCCGACGATGGAAATGCTTGCCTTTTCCTCGCCCGCGCCAAAACTCATGTTCGTGCCCAACTTGTACCATTCCTGCTGAAGGGCCTCGGGACTCAATGCGCCGGTGCCGGACTTGCTGAAGAGCGACGCCGCCAGGTTCAGGGTTTTGTCGTGACGGGTTCCCACGGGCGCTTCGATGGAGAAACTAAACAGATCGTTCATGGGGTTCTTGACGTAATAGAGCCGTATGCCCTTCATTGGTTCCGCGATGGTGAGAGCGGTGTCGCGATCCACGAAGGAGGGCTCGATAGGCGCTACCGCCACGGCCGAAATCTTCTTCGCAAACTCGGATTCACGCTGTGGATCGATATCAATCGTGGCCAAATCGGGCTTCGCAATTTCAGGCACTTCGTGGGGCGCGTCTTTTCGGAGGCCCACCACGTAGTTGTCACCAAAATAGGTATTGGCAACGCGCATGATATCGGCCTTCGTCAATTTCTCCATGCGCTCGAAGCGGGCCACATGATAATCCCAGGATTGGAATGCGAGCCATGACTGGCGCATATCGGACACACGGGCGGGATCGGATTCCAAGCCGCCCTTGGTGTTCTTCTTGAAGTCGTTGATGATGGCGGGAACGAGCCAATCGCCAAATTCGCCCGCCTTAACCAAGGCAAGCTGTTCAAGCAACAGCGCTTCGACCTCTTCCAGGGATTGGCCCTCCTTTGGGATCCCCCATAGGTATTGAGCGCCGTAGTCGTTCAACAACATGGGATTGGAACCCGCCTGGCGGACTCGCTGCTGTTGGTTCAGATTGAGGTTGATAAGGCCCGCAGCGGAATTGTCCAAAATCATGTCAATAAGCGTAAGTGCTTCCGCATCGACATCATCCTGGGACGCGGTGTGGAAAGCCAGAAGCACGAACTCTTCGCCCTCATAGCTGCGCTCGACTACTTCGCGACCAGACAGGGGTGCTTCATCCCAGGTTTTCGGTTTCGGCAGATCTTTTTGCGTCCAGGTAGAAAAATTAGCATCGATGAGCGCCATGGTGGCTTCTTTGTCGATGTCGCCTGAAATAAAGATGGCCATGTTATTCGGCACGTACCACGTGCTGAAATACTCTCCGATATTCTTCAAGGACGGGTTTTTAAGGTGCTCCACCGTACCGATAGTCGGCTGCGTGCCATAGGGATGTGTCTTAAAGAGCTGCTCATTGACCGCGTAGCGAATGATGCGGTCCTTGTTGTCGAGGGCGCGGTTCATCTCCTCGTAGACCGTTTCCAGTTCGGTCTGAAACAGCCGGAATACCGGTGCGGAAAAACGCTCTGCTTCGACCAATGACCACTGCTCAAGCCGATTGGCCGGCAGACTCACCTTGTAGACGGTTTCCTCGTGCCAAGTATGGGCGTTGAGCATGGAGCCACCCATGGATTTATAGAGGCGGTCCATTTCGTTGGGCACGGCATATTCGGCGGCAGCAACGGAAGCTTCGTTAATCCGGGCGTAAATCGCTTTTCTCTTTTCCGGGTCCGTCTCGGAAAAATTCTCTTGGTAGAGGGCCTCAATCTTTTCGATATACACCCGTTCCTTTTCGTAATCCAACGTACCCATATGGGTCGTGCCCTTGAACAGAAGGTGCTCCAGGTAGTGGGCCAGCCCCGTAGATTCGGCGGGGTCCTGCTTGCTTCCCGCCCGCACGGCGATCTCCGCATAAAAACGGGGGGTCTCATGGTTTTCTGTCAGATAAACAGTAAGCCCGTTTTCGAGGCGATATATGGACACGGCTATTTCGTCATCAGGGTTGGGCGTGTTGACCAACTCATAGGCCCCATGGGCTACCGATACCGTCAGGGCTGCACCGAGAAAAACGGCCATAGTCGTGAGTCGCAAATACAAACGTTTCATGGGTAATTATTCCTTGTGGTCAAGGGGACCGTTTTCGATTACGGTTTGGTGTGATAAGTCAGTAACCAGCTACAGAGCAGGTGGCTTGAGAAAGGCCCCTGAAAGGGACCGATATCGATGGCAAACTAAAAAACATCGTAGGCTCTTGATAGTCCACGAAGTGGACGACGGAGCTTAGCCCAGTGTGGAGCGAGGCACGAGCGCAACGCTGGGTACATGTAGCATACACGGCCCAAACCCGCGTAGCGGGTGACGGAAAACGTCCCGGCATTCCGTCGACCGCTTCGCGGGCTAATTTATCATTCGTCCTTTATTCCCAGGGTTTCGCTCGTGCCTCGCTTCACCCTGGGCTAAGTTCCTGTGCCCCGCTGGGGCACCTTCGTGATCACACACGTTGATGCATGTCGAAAGCACGCTGACATACGCCGGAACGGTATGGTATACATTAAATGTATTCCAAGAGCGACGAACAGCAGGTCGGAAACCGTCGAAAATAGTTGATTACGCCAACTTAGGGACAGCAAAGCCCTGGCGATATTCTTTCGTCAGCAACGCATTCGCTTCCGAATCACTCTTGATCTGATGATTTTCTGCATCAAAATGAACCGTCCGCCCGGTACGATAGGAAATATCGCCAAGGTGGCAGAGGGCAGCCGCTTCAAGACCGTGCTGGGCCGTGGCCACAATACGACTGGGATCATTGCCGTGGATGGCCTCAATGAAACTATTTAGATGGACATGGGTCGCGTTGACGCGCTCAAAACCCGTTTCGTCGGGAATCTCTTTGCCCTTCGTGTCGAAGAACTTGCCCTCGGCCATCCAGCCTTCGGAGCCATAGAGGAACATGCCTACCCGAGTGTTATGCTCTGCGGGGCTGAAGCGGCCCCGCACTTCATTGACCAGCATGGTCCCGTCGGCAAAGGTCGCCGTGGACACCTGCGTGTTGGGCGTCTCGGCGGCATCTTCATAACCAAAACGCCCGCCCTCGCTGTGTACCTTCACAGGCAGGCCACGGTTCAAGGTCCAGTTGGCGATATCGGTAAAATGGACGAGGTTGTTGCCCACCTCGCCATTGCCATAACGCCAGAACCAGTGCCAGTTGTAGTGTACGTAATTCGGATTGAATGCCTGTTCGGGGCTTGGCCCCTGCCAGAGCGACCAGTCCAGCCATTCGGGGGGCTCTTCATCGGCCTGAATGGGAATAGCGTCGCGCCGATTAAAACAGACGCAGCGAGCGAGATAAATATCGCCAATGACACCGCTATGGGCGCGGGCAACCATGCGTTGCCAAAGAGGCTCGGAACGGCGTTGCGTGCCGTGCATCAGGAATTTCCCGTACTTCTTCTGGGCGGCAACAAGCTGGAGGCCTTCCCAGTAGGTGTGGCACATGGGCTTTTCCACATAAACATGTTTGCCCGCTTCCAAGCCCCAGATAGCCGCCAGCACGTGCCAGTGATTGGGCAGCGCAACGGTAATGGCATCGATGTCGGGATCGGCAAGCACGTCGCGAATATCACGATAGAGCTTGGGGCGCTTGCCCGTTGTCTGCTCGAAGGCCGCCGCCTCGCGCTCCAGGACTTGGGCATCCACGTCGCACAAAGCCACGACTTCGGCGTGCTCTGCGCCAAGGAGGCCCGCAATATGGGCGCGGCCCCGATTCTGAACACCGATAGTCGCCACACGTATTTTTTCGTTGGCACCCTGGGCCGAGGCGGGAAGAATCGCCGCGCCAGCGGCAACGGCACCCGTAGCGGCCAAAAAGCCGCGTCGTGTCATTGTCATGGTCTATTCCTCACGGGTAAAAAAAGCGGGCGGAACCCGATCAATATCCAACACAAAAGAAAATGGTAACCGTTCACGACACGGACACCTTATAGTCAACAAAAAGACCGACGGGTGCCACGGGTCGTGAATGCTTACAGGAAATGGTACACCATGCCCGCCGACGCTGCAAAAAAAGACCGGCCCTGACTTCACCATGAAGCCAGGACCGCGTAAATACTTGTTATCCAAACGCGCTAAAACGCATCGGCCGCGTCGAGTTCCGCGAAAGGATCAGCCTCGCGGCCATTGATATGGGGGCCCGTGAGCATCTCCTTGTAGGACAAGCCGGGGCCGACCATGGGGTATACAAAGGCCTGGGCATCGGTCATCACTTCGAGGAAGGCCGGGCCATCAGCAGCAATGAACGCTTCGACCACTTTCTTGAGGTCGCCACGATCCGTCACACGTTCCGAGAACTTAAAGCCATCCGCCTTGGCGGCAGCCACAAAATCCTTCTGGTGCAAGGTCTTGTCCGTACCGGAGAACCTGCTTCCGAAGTACAAGGTCTGCCACTGGACCACCATCCCATCGCCCTGGTTGTTCAGCAAAAGGACTTTCACCGGCAGATCGTAGTTGGTACAAGTTTCCATTTCGCCAATGTTCATGCGAATACTGCCATCGCCGTCAACGTCAATAACCAACTTGTCGGGACACCCTACCTGCGCGCCAACCGCAGCGGGAAGGCCATAGCCCATCGTGCCCATGCTGCCCGAAGTCAGCAAGGTGCGGGGGGCCTTGAAATCAAAATACTGGGCGGCGAACATCTGGTGTTGTCCCACCCCAGTCGTAATGATGGCATCACCCTTTGTTATTTCGTTAATGAGGGCCAATACCTCCTGGGGCTGAATAATATCGCTCTCCAGATTGTAGGCCATCCGGTGTTTTTCTTTGAGTTCCTGGACATAGTCCAGCCAAGCCTGGTGGGTAATGACTTCGTCGCTACCGGCATCGATCAGTGTCCGCAATGCAACGGCGGCATCCCCGACGTGATGCCAGTCCGCAGCCTTGACCTTGCCTATCTCAGCGGCATCAATATCGATATGGGCTATCTTGGCACGGGCGGCGAAGGCATCTGCTTTGCCTGCGACGCGATCATCAAAACGAGCGCCTATAGCGATAAGAAAATCACAATCGTCCACGGCGTAGTTCGCGTAGGCCGTACCGTGCATGCCCAACATATGCAAGCACAAGGGATCGGTGGTATCAATAGCGCCTATACCCATGAGCGTAGTCACCACAGGAACCTGGTACTTTTTCGCAAAAGCCGTAAGTTCCTCGCTCGCATTGCTGTTTATGATACCGCCCCCCGCGTAAATCAACGGACGCTTTGCCACCTTGAGCATGTCGAAAAAGGTTGCTATCTTTTTGTCAGGAAGGGTCGCTTGCTCCATACGGTCCAGCCGCGCCTGATAGCCTTTCAGCTCCAACATTCCAGCGCCGACAAATTCCCCTTCCCAGTTTTGAACGTCCTTGGGAAAATCGATAACCACAGGGCCGGGACGACCGCTTCGGGCGATATAAAAAGCGGTTCGGATAGTGGCTTCAAGCTCATCGGGGTTCTTCACCAGAAAAACGTGCTTAGCGCAACTGCACATGACATTGAAAACCGGAGCCTCCTGGAATGCGTCCGTACCCACGGCCGCACGCGGCACCTGACCGCAAATAACGATCATAGGCACCGAATCCGCCATGGCATCACGAACCGGCGTAACCGTGTTCGTAGCACCGGGTCCAGAAGTTACCAAGGCCACACCGACCCTGCCTGTAGCGCGAGAATAACCCGCCGCCATAAAGGCAGCGCCTTGCTCGTTGGCTGGAACCAAGAGTTTTATCTCTTTATCGGGATAGACCTCGTTCCACCGGAAAACAGCGTCATAGGTGGGCAAAATTGCACCACCACTGTAGCCGAAAATAGCATCGACACCTTCATCCGAAAGAATCTGGATCGCCATCTCGGCACCGGTCATGGTTTCGCCTGCCCGGAGGTGATTTGCAACATCTGCCTTAGCCATCAACACCTATCTCCTTACAATCAGTTAATTCCACGGCCTGCCGGGTGTTTCGCACCGGCATCTGGCGGTCATGGGGTTGTCAGAACAATTTATTCGCTACCTGAACCCCGGCTATGCATGCTTTTCCCCGTACAAACACCGCACAAGCCCCCAACGTGAAAAAGAGCGCCGCGAACTTGATTCTGGCGGCGCTCTTATAACATCACGTCATAGAATTGGTGGGCGTGTTACTCGGCCGACTCAGCATCCGCGTCTTCTGACGCAGCGTCATCGCCGTCAGCCGCTTCGTCCTTGGGAGCTTCCGCTTCATCCGTGCTGGCTTCCACTTCCGCTTCAGGGGCTTTTTCTTCCGCCTTAGGAGCTTCCGCTTCGTCCTTGCTGGCTTCCGCCTCCGCCTCAGGGGCTTTTTCTTCCGCCTTAGGAGCTTCTGCTTCCGCGTTGCGGGCAGCTTCCGCCTTGCTGACTGCCGCCAACATTTCGTGGGCGACATCGGCCAAACTACGGCCCGCCTGCATCATGCTCGAAGGTACAGCACCCTTCATCGCAGCGCCTACATCCACAGAAGCGCCGCCAGATTGACCGTGCTCCTTCATGAGGGACTTGTCCAAATCGGACTGGGCTTCGCGGATGCTCAGGCCTATCTTGCGATCTGCGGCGCTGATGCTGATGACCTTTGCCGTCACCTTGTCACCGATACTGAGCACCTCTTCGGGCTTCTGCACGCGATCTGCGGAAAGCTCGCTCACGTGGATCAGACCTTCGATGCCATTTTCCAACTTGGCGAAAGCGCCGAAACTCACGAGCTTGGCGATCTCAACTTCAACCACGCTGCCCATGGGCATCTTCTCAATCACAGCAAGCCACGGGTCGGTCTCAAGCTGCTTCATACCGACGCTGATTTTCTCGCTATCGGGATCGATGCTGAGAATCCGAACTTGGATTTCCTGACCCCGCTCCAGCACTTCGGAAGGATGGGGGACTTTCTTCGTCCAGGAAATGTCGCTCACGTGCAACAGACCGTCGATGCCTTCTTCGATCTGAACGAAAGCGCCATAATCGGTCAGGTTGCGAACAATGCCGGTAACCGTGGAGTTGACGGGATACTTCTCCGCCAACTGCTTCCATGGGTTCGGAAGGGTCTGCTTGATACCCAGCGCGATTTTTTCGGAATCCGGGTCAACCGTAAGAACCATTACGTCGACTTCAGACTCAAGCTCAAGAATTTCATTGGGGTGACGCACGCGGCGGGTCCAGCTCATTTCGCTGACGTGGACCATGCCCTCGATACCCTCTTGCAACTGCACGAACGCACCGTAGTCGGTCATGCTTACGACACGACCGCGAACTACGCTGCCCACAGCATAGTGGTCAACCGCAGTCTTCCAGGGATTTTCGGTCTTCTGCTTGAGACCAAGGCTGATGCGTTCCGACTGGGGATCGAAGTTGAGCACCATAACTTCAATCTGCTCGCCAACCTGAACCACTTGGGAGGGGTGCTTGACCCGGCCCCAGCTCATGTCGGTCACGTGAAGCAGGCCGTCGATGCCGCCCACGTCGACGAAGGCGCCGAAGTCGGTGATATTCTTCACTTCGCCCTTGAGAATCTTACCGATCTCTATGGTCTTAAGAAGCTCTTCCTTCTCGCCAGCACGCTGCTCTTCCAGCAGTTTGCGGCGGCTCACCACCACGTTGCGGCGGCGTTTGGTCAGCTTGATAATCTTCAGTTCCATCTTTTCGCCGATGTAGCGTTCGAGGTCGCCCATGGGACGGAACGTCAACTGGCTCGCAGGCATGAAGGCGTCGATGCCAACATCGACCTTCAAACCGCCCTTGACGCGGCGTACGATGGTACCTTCGATGGTGCCATCGGCTTCGTAGATCTCCTGAACCTTTTCCCAGTTCTTGATCCGGTCCGCCTTCATCTTGGACAGCACGGGAAGCCCGGCTTCGTTCTCGGGATCTTCGATATAGAAGTCGAATTCGTCGCCCACGGCCATCTTGTCGGCCTGAAGGAACTCAGAGCAGGAAACGATACCCTCGCTCTTGTATCCGATATCCACGAGAACTCGGTCGTCGGTAATCTCCATGATCCTACCGCGAACGACTTCACCCTCTTTGAAATTCTGGGTGCCCTCTCCGAAAAGAGTTTCCATTGTATTGGCGGCCAGTTCAGCTTCCAACTCCGAATCCAGTTCGGTGAAGCCATCCATAAGAATGGACTGCATTAGCTGCCGGTTCGATTCCATTGTTTCTGTTTCGTGACTCATGAGAAGATCTCATCTCCTTTGAAAAATAGATTTACCGCATAAGACGGCATCTTGGTAGCCTAGCAAACGGGGAGAGTCGGAGTCAAACCAACCTTCGAGATCGCGGAAGCGTTCAGTGCTTGAAGAAGGCAGGGAGAGGGCCCTGTGAAGCGCCTCACCCATGGTTTACTGTTCTTCTTCCAGCCGCATGAGTCGATTCGCAACACGCTCGAAGCCATTGTTGTGCGCCAGTGTCGCGAGCGTCCAACTCTCCTTCAGTGTGCGCTGGAAGAGATCGCCCCCCGCTGCCACCATGAGTTCCATGGACTCCATACCACCCCGAATTGCAGCGATCTGCATCGCCGTCCAGCCCTTGCTGTCCTGTATGGACATGTCCGCCCCGTGTTCGAGCAACAGAGCTACCATGGCAGGATCCTTGCACTTCACCGCAAGCATAAGCGGAGTGACACCGAGCACCGACCGGTGGTCCACATTGGCCCGCCGCTTCAACAGAAGCTCAACCAACGACAAATGCCCTTTTTCTATGCCGAGCATAAGAGCCGTGCGTCCGTGACGCTCAACCGCCTCAAGCTGGGCACCACAATCCAAGAGAAGCACTGCCACATTGGCGTGCCCCTGCGCAACGGCGCCAAGCAACGGCGTAATCCCCTTCTTCGGGCACATATCGACCGTAGCGCTGGATTTTAACAATAGCGATACGACCTCGGTGTGCCCCCCCTTGGCCGCGTAGTAAAGAGGGGTGTTACCATTCTGACCATAGCGATTAACTTCCGCACCGAGAGCAAGCAACAGCCGGACGGCTTTCATCTGTCCAGCCCCCGCCGCCAACGTCATGGGTGTCGCCCGATCACAATTGCGATCATCCGGGCATTTCCCCTTCGACAATAGGTGCTCCAGCCGGGTAAGGTCCCCTTTTTCCGCCGCCTCAAATATCGACCGAAACATGCTGATCATAGAGCACTCCCTTTGAAATTCGTGTTTGCCGAAAAAAACGCGAGGATTGCCCAACCGCCCCCTTGCCCTTGCACCCATAGATTTTATAATACCACCACGTCAGGCTAGCAAGACAAAAAAAGGAAGTCAAGAAAACAAATAGAAGTAAGCGTTCACGGCACGTTGTCGTTGGCGAAGCCAACGCCTTTTGTTCCCCTCCTTGGAGGGGTTAGGGGTGGGTTGGCGTGCGCGGGTGAGAATTAACCCACCCCCAGCCCCTCCGAGGAGGGGAGCCTTGTTGGCCCTGCGAACGGTTACAAATAGAATAAGGGAAAATAATATTAGTGCGCCCTGATCGGCATCGCCGATACCCGTGTGAAGCAATCAAAGCACCCCGTTAGTCCGCTATGCAATACCGGGACCCTCAACATACTGGCTGAAGGTTTCTCCGTCCCAAATGGTGTGGGAACGGTGATCAATCCAGTCACCGGTATTGATGTAGAGCCCCGTCCCATCCAGCGCGGGCAACTCTTCCAAGGTCGGCGCATGGGCATGGCCGCATAGCACCACATCGGCCGCGCCCCGTTGCAACACCCCCGCTGCGTAACGGCGCAATGCGTTCGCTTCGGGGCCGGCGGCGGGATCGTCCGAACTGGTGAGCGTACGACTTCCATGGCTGACCCCCCGCGCAATCGCCATGGCTAAATCGGGATGAATACAGCGAAAGGCACCGACGACCAGTGGATTTCTGGCAAATTTCTTGTACGCCCGATAACCCTTGTCTTCCGGGTTGATGCCATCGCCATGCACCAGATGCCCACGTAGATCCCCAAACGGGTGTTCCATTACGTCGGGATGAATATGAAAGCCCAAGTCGTCCCGGAGGAATCGCCCGGCCCAGAAATCGTGATTGCCACAAATCAGGTGCAATTCCACACCCCTATCCCGAATATCGGCAAAGGCGCGAAGCACATCAAAGAAGTCAGAAAAAATAATGCTCCGATACTCAAACCAGAAATCGAAGAGATCGCCCAGACAGATGAAGGTGTCGTATTCGTCGGGGGAAAAGCGGTGCAAGAAATCGATAAACGCACGGTGCCGGGCCTTGTCTTCGGGCACGGCCTTGAGATGTACATCACTGAATATGAGGGTCTTTTTCACCGCAGCCTACAGAAAGCCGAAGCTGCTGAGCGGCCAGATCCGCAATACGGCCTTACCGATAAGCTGCTCCTGATGAACCTCGTCAAAGCTGCGGCTGTCCTTGCTGACGCTACGGTGATCCCCAAGCACGTAGTACTCGCCCGCATCCAGATAAATGGGCTCGCGCACATCGGGCGACCGTTGCTCTTCATGGACCAGATAGGGTTCTTCGATCTTCTGGTTGTTCACGTAAACGGAGCCTTTTTCAAAGAGCACCTTGACGCTATCGGGATCGTGCCCATCCTGATGAACGGCATCGGCTTCCACGGTTTTTCGGCTTGTTTGCACCGGCCCCTGGGCGATAACCCGCTTGATATAGCGTTTGTTCAGCTCCACATTGCTTTGAAAAACAACAATATCACCCGGCTTCAGGGGACTGAACCCACCGATCAGCGGAAGGCCCGAAATCATCGCGGGCAATTTGAAAACCAAGATGCGTTCCCGATCTTCCAGCGTGGGTATCATGGAATCCCCCTGAACCTCATAACCCTCTATTACAAAAGCCTTTAGTCCCCAAAAAACGATCAGGAAGAGCAGCACCATCTTGACCAACTCGGTCACTTCCCGTCGCAGGTTTTGTGGGATCTCTTCCTCTTCCGAAGATGCCGCTGCCTGATTTTGATTTTCCACGTAGTCATCCTTGTCCAGCAATTGAATATGGCCGAAATGTACCATTTCGCAGCGAATTCTGCAAGTCCGCCATAGATTGTATGGGAACCAGGAACTCGGTTGCATAGGCCCCCACGTCTTCCAAACGATGGGCATCGCTCGATGTAATTGCCCGCCGCCCGAGGTCGTCGGCCAGCTTTTGCGCCAAACGCTGCTCATGGGGCTCCAGATTGACACTCTTTACTTCCAGGGCATCAAAGGGCATATCCAGTATACGCTCATCAAAAGGAATGGCGGCACGGGTAGGATGGGCCGCCACGCAAACCGCCCCCATGGCCTGGGCCTGGGCCAGCATCACTTCAGGCGCACGCCCCGGCTCAAAGTCCGCCACCTGCGCCGGTTCCAAGCCGTAGATCAGAATATCGCCCTTGGACGAACTATATTCGAAGCCCGCCAACAGAATGAACCCCACGTGGCCTGACTCCGCCACCAGCGCATCCAACTCCTCCGGGGTCCACTGATAATGGTGCTCCGTCAGAACAAGACCATCAAGTCCCGCCCGAACCGCCCGTTCAATCAGGAGCGACTCGTCAATGATGCTACATGGCGAGTGGCGCCGCGTGTGCAGATGCGTATCGAAAAGCAGGCCCATTACGCTCCTTCACCAGCCACGTTAGAACCAGAAGATCAATAAAAATTGTAAGCGCTCACGACATGGGTGACTTCCGTCACAAAAGGCAAACTCTGGGTGGCTCCTGAACGCTTACTCCGCGTTGGCCTGTCTGCTTGCATAGCACAACTACCTCTCGTCCAGGACCAGGCCGAGCGCCTGAATCAAGGGAGATTCCTTGACATATCGCGGCATAACGATCTCAAGATCCTTGGTCACAAATTGACGGACCACGAAAAGTATCGATGCCGGATGGGCGTAGGCCAGCTCTTTGATGTACTGCCACCACGCCACATCGTCCAACGAACGCCCAAGCAATAGCCGGGGTATTTCCGCAGGATCGTCCTCCTGCATTTGGGCTTCGATCTCTTCTGCCAAGCCGGCATCCGACGACTCATTGGTCTGCTGCTCTAACCGGGTTCCTATCTTATCCACCAATCGGCACGCGTCCTTGTAGCGTCCAACGAAGGTCGCCCAATCCGGGTCGATTTGATGTACAAGTTCGACCAGGAAAGCCAAGCGCTGATCGAAAGAACGCGATTCCAGGCGACCAACGACTTCGGGATTCAGCAAGAGATAGCCAAGGGCAATATTAATGTGTGTCTCGGGCGGCTGCAACGCCATGGCATCTTCCGGGTTGCGGGGATACTCCGCGTGAAGAATCTGGGCTTTGCTCTGATAATTGGGCGGGGCGGGCATGGGTTCGGGGAAGGCCGCATAATCGTAATCCAGCCCCACCGCGATTCGATAGCCGCGAACCGCTGTTTTGATGTCGTCTTTATCCAAGGCCTCATCGGCCTGATCGAGAAAGGCCTTTTGCATACGACCACGAATACGCAGAAGTTCATAGGCCTGGGCCGCCGCCTTGTATTTGCCCAACTCCACAGCGTTGTCCCCCAACAACGTCACCAGGCTGGCGGGCAACTGGGCAGGCCCCTTCTTCTTCAGTTGTGCATTGACATGTTCCTGGACATCGGGCTTCTGCACCGCCTGTAATGCCTCGGAAAAGCGCCGATCCGTCTCCCCGTGAGGGTTCAAGTACGTATACTTTTCCGCCGTAATGTCCTCGGGAGAGTCATCCCGCAGCGGAGAGTAGGAAAGGAAAAGAAAGCGAAAATCGACAATATCACCTTCGGCAACAGCACGGGCAAGGCACTGGTCGATGCGTTGCTGCTCTACGGGAGCCTTGGTCTTTTCTTTCTTGCGCGCCATCAGACAGCACTCCCGTCAGCGAGGGTTTTGGCAACCCACTTCACCCGCTCATCCCAATCAATTTTCGGGGGGGTAATTTGATAGTAGGGTAACCGCTCATGAATCTCGTGAAAGAGCCGCTGGCGAAAGTGGCGCAAGACCCGGCTGGCATGGCGCTCGTGGGCGCGACTCCAACGACTGGCTTCGACGCACTCCCGGTCACGACCCGCTTCAAGCATCAACTCCTCCATGTACTTGGAAAGAAACTGCCGGAGGGTGCCATCGTAGTCGCGGCGAAGTGAATCAACGTCATCCGTATTCGCCTCCACCGCGTCATGCCATCGTTCTTCCAGCGATATTATCCGGGCACGATCATCAATATACTGTTGACGGCGATCATTGTCCCGCAAGATGTAATAGGCGGCGTTGAGTTTGGCGATCTCCAGCAGAAAGGAGTCTCGGCGGCTATCCGTGATGGTAGCACGGCCGATCTCCATAAGAAGCTGCTTTGTCGCCTTCTTGTAACTATTGCGCACTTCGCCCGCTTTGCAGGTATCGGAAACACCCAATACCTCGAAGTAATTGATATAACTTTGATCAGACATTTGTTAGAAACTCCAAGTGAGGGATGATTGTACCCCGAAGGCATGGGGGCGCTCAACTGTGCTACCATTAAGGTCGGTAAAATGAGGTGGCTGGGCCACATCCAGGAGCTATGGTCCCTGGCACCCCTCCTCTGGGAATCTTCTTGTTCTTTTCATTTGATATCCCCAGATTAAGGCATCAAGGCATTATACGGCGCAACAATACACCCGCGCCTGAATCAGGAGCATAGGCGGCGTGGCGGAATATATAGGCCAACCAGGCCAGGGCGCAGCCCTCGAAGATAAACAAAAGATAGAACGTCCCCGGCGCTACAAGGTAATGCTCCTGAACGACGACTACACGACGATGGAATTCGTGGTGGAGGTGCTGCAAGGCATCTTTCGGCGCTCCGAGGAGGAGGCGATGGCGATCATGCTCAACGTCCACAAGAATGGGATGGGCGTGGCGGGTGTATATGTAAAGTCCATTGCAGAAACAAAGGTTGTACAGGTCCACAAACTGGCCCAAAGCATGGAGTACCCCCTGCGGTGTACGATGGAGCGAGAATGAAGCTCCTGGAATGCGCGTAAGTAATCACAGAACACTGCGGGTGCCACGGGTAGGCCCGGTAGGGTTTACCCGTGCAGATGCACGGTCTCTGGTTTTGGATCGTCTTCATCGGTAGGAACGACACGGGTAAGCCCTGAGAGGCCTACCCGTGGCACCCGCAGATCTTTTTGTTGACTATAAGGTGTCCGTGTCGTGAACGGTTACAAAAAAACAAGCGTTCAGCCAATTCCATCTACCCACACGGGCAAGCCCTGCCGGGCTTGTCCGTGGCACCCGACGGACACCGTAAACGCTTACTATAATCCCAAGTTCGAGGTACGGCACCGATGATTAGTAAAGAGTTTGAATCAACCCTCGGGGAAGCCCTCCGGGAAGCGCGGGAACGCCGCCACGAGTACCTATGC
Organism: Candidatus Hydrogenedentota bacterium; assembly: GCA_024280935.1. Classification (GTDB taxonomy): domain Bacteria; phylum Hydrogenedentota; class Hydrogenedentia; order Hydrogenedentales; family JAEUWI01; genus JAEUWI01. The sequence continues at coordinate 4,651 of JAJRPE010000145.1, read as the reverse complement.
AGCGAGCACGTGCTCTTCGCCATTCTCCACGACGCACGGGGTGCCGATATCTTGCGGGCCTGCGGCGGCAACCTCGCCCGCCTGGAACAGCAACTGGAGGATTTCTTCAAAGAAGAGATGGAGTCCGCGCCCGAGGGGGCCGAAGCAGCCATACAGCAAACGACCTCCTTTGACCGGCTTATGCAACGGGCCTTTCTCCACGTGCAATTTGCCGGGCGGGACGCGGTGGACGCGGGTGATATTCTGGCAGCCATGCTGGAGGAGGACGATTCCCATGCCGCTTGGATTCTCCAGGAAAACAACGTTGCGCGACTGGACATACTGAATTACGTTTCCCATGGCATTACGAACGATTCCATTGATTTCACGGGGGAGGACGTTGATTTCGGTGAGGAGGAGGACGGAACACCGCAGCGAAGCGCCCGGGAGTCCTTTACGACCAACTTGAATAAGAAAGCCGCCGATGGCGCTATCGATCCCCTTATCGGACGCGAAAAGGAAATAAAGCGCACCATTCGCGTCCTTTGCCGCCGAAAAAAGAACAACCCCATTTTCGTGGGCGAGCCGGGCGTGGGCAAGACGGCCCTGGCCGAAGGACTGGCCCTGGCGATTCACGAGGGCCGGGTGCCAAAACAGATTGCGGATGTGGAAATCATCGCGGTGGACCTGGCGGCCATGCTGGCGGGCACCAAATTCCGTGGTGATTTCGAGCAGCGCCTGAAGGCCGTCCTGAAAGAGTTGGAAGGCGAACCCAACTACGTCCTCTATATCGACGAGATCCATACCCTCGTGGGTGCGGGGGCCACCTCGGAATCTTCGATGGATGCCTCCACCATTCTGAAACCCGCCCTGGCCTCGGGTGCGTTGCGGTGCATCGGCTCCACGACCTATGAAGAGTACAAGAACCATTTCGAGAAGGACCGGGGCCTGAGTCGGCGCTTTCATAAAATCGATGTAGACGAGCCAAGCGTCCCTGAGACGATACGCATCCTTCGGGGGCTGAAATCACGCTACGAGGCCCATCACGGCATTCAATACACGGACCGCGCCCTGCGCGTCGCCGCAGAGCTGTCTTCCAAGCACATCAATGACCGTTTCCTGCCCGACAAGGCCATCGATGTCATTGATGAAGCGGGGTCCGCCGTCAAGTTGGCGACCGGGGTGGAGCGCAAAACCATACGCCCCCATGATATCGAGAAAATTATCGCGGAAATTGCCAAGATCCCCGCACGCAGTGTTTCGTCTTCGGACAAGGAACAATTGGGTTCGCTGGACTACAATCTCAAGCATGTGGTCTATGGTCAGGATGATGCCATCACCCAGATTACCCGTGCCATCAAACGTTCGCGTGCGGGACTTGGACGGCCCGACAAGCCTATTGGCTGCTTTCTCTTTACCGGTCCCACGGGCGTGGGCAAGACCGAGGTCGCTCGCCAATTGGCACGCCATCTAGGCAACCACTTCGCCCGCTATGACATGAGCGAGTACATGGAAAAACACGCGGTCTCCCGCCTCATCGGCGCACCGCCGGGCTATGTGGGCTTTGACCAAGGCGGTCTGCTGGTGGACGAAATCCGGCGCAACCCCTACACGGTGCTCCTCCTGGACGAACTGGAGAAGGCCCACCCCGACATCTACGGTGTGCTCTTGCAGGTGATGGATAGCGCCTCCCTGACGGACAACATGGGCAAGAAGGCCGATTTCCGCAATGTGATCCTGATCATGACCTCGAATGCGGGTGCGCGGGAGCTGGCCTCCGGCACCATTGGTTTCCAGGCGGGTGAGAACGACAGCAAGCACAAGAGCATGAAAGCGATTGAGAAGGCCTTTACGCCCGAGTTCCGCAATCGCCTGGACACCATCGTCGCCTTCAACCCCCTGCCGATGGATGTCATCGAACAAGTCGTGGACAAGTTCATCATTCAGTTACAGCACCAGCTTACGGATAAAAAAGTCGAGTTGGTCCTTACAGCAAGCGCCCGGCGCTGGCTCGCGGAAAAGGGCTACGACGAAAAGTTCGGCGCACGCCCCCTGGCCCGCCTCATTGGCCAAGAAATCGAGACGCCGCTGGCGGATGAACTTCTCTTCGGTAAGTTGGAAAAAGGCGGCCATGTTACGGTTGATGTGGAAGAGGATGCGGTGGTTTTTCGCTACAAGGGCGAAAAATAATCATTTCACTACAAGGACCAAACTATGTAGGACGGCCGTCTCGGCTCTCACGACAGACGGCACGTCTGTCAACACCTCAGGTGTGCGCAGGCCTTCCATAGAGGCCGTGAACGGCCTGTGACAACCGGGACGGATGTCCTACATTCGTGTCTCTCCTGTGAATAAGGAAGATCCATGAAAACGAAGTACCACAAGACCGCCGGTGGCGTGGTCGTTAACGACAAGCAAGAGGTGCTGGTCATCATCCGCGACATCGAGCGCGATGGCACCATGGTCCATGAAGTGCGCCTGCCCAAGGGCCATATCGACCCCGGTGAATCGCCGGAAACAGCGGCCATGCGCGAGGTCTGCGAAGAGTCGGGCTACTGCCATCTCCGCATCACGGAAGGTCTGGGCGTGGGCCATTCCGAGTTCACCTTCCGCAACAAGCACAACGTGCGGGACGAGCAGTATTACCTCATGGAACTGACCGACCCGATCCATCAGCCGCCCACGCCCATGAGCGAAGAAGAGGCTCTCTTTGAATCCCACTGGCTCCCGCTGGCCGAGGCGGCAGCCCAGATGACCTACGACAGTGAGCGGGATTTTGTGGAACGTGCCTGGAAGTTGGTGCGGGGCAGGTAACGACAAGGACCTGGCCCCAATCCTGGATCCGAAATGCGAGTTCCGCCAGCGTCTTTCCACCAATCAATATGTACAAGAAAGTAGGACAGGCGTCCCGCCTGTCTTGACAGCCGAGACGGCTGTCCTACATTCTATTCGCGCCACCAACAAGGAGTTAACATAGTGTTTGACAAAATTCGCTGGGGCATCCTCGGCACCGGTCATATCGCCAATACCTTCGCCGCCGCCATTGCGTCCCTGGACGATGCCGTCGTACAGGCCGTGGGTTCGCGCACCCAGAAAAGCGCCGATGCCTTCAGCGATAAATATAGCATCGCCAATCGCCACGGCTCCTACGAAGCCCTCACGGCGGACCCGGAAGTCGATGCCATCTACATCGCCACCCTCAATTCCCTGCACATGGACAACAGCATTTTATGTCTGGAAGCGGGCAAGGCGGTGTTGTGTGAAAAGCCCTTCTGCATCAACCGCGCCCAGTCCGAAAATGTCCTAGCGGTAGCCAAGAAGCAGCAACGTTTCATCATGGAAGCCATGTGGACGCGCTTCATCCCCGCGCTGCAACAGGCCATGGCCTGGATTGACGAAGGTGCTATCGGCGAAGTACGCATGGTGCAAGCCAATTTTGGCTTCCGCGCCGATGATGCGCCCCTCTTCGACCCCGCGTTGGGCGGCGGTGCCCTGTTGGATGTGGGCATCTACCCCATCACGCTGGCCCACATGGCCTTCCGCAAAGCCCCCACGGAAATCCGCAGCCTGTCCTACCTGGGGCGCAATGGCGTGGACGAACAGTCCACCTATCTTCTCGGTTACGAAGGCGGCGGTTTGGCTATGCTCGGCGGTGCCATCCAGACCAACACCCCCTACGACGGCTACATCATGGGCACGGACGGCATGATCACGATTCACGATTCCTTCTGGAACGCCACCAAGGTCAGCCTGAAAAAGGGTGACGAGGTGGTAGAGACGAAGGAGCTTCCTCTCCACTGCAATGGCTACGAATACGAGGCCATGGAAGTACACCGGTGCCTTCGGGAAGGCAAGCTGGAAAGCGACATCATGCCCCACCAGACCACCTTGGATTTGATGGAAACCCTGGATGCAATCCGCGCCGACTGGGGACTGAAGTATCCCATGGAGTAAGGGGACTGCCTCGCCTATTTTTGTGCATTGCACAATAGGGCCAACGGTCCGAATCTATACCAGCCTGGGGCAACGCCCCAGGAAAAAGGGCAAAAATCTGAACAGGGCTGAAAGCCCGCACTATCATTTAATAGCTCCACTCAATCCCACACGTATGCCTCATCATATTCAACACCATATTTATTCAAGAGCATCCGAAACTCATCCTGAAATGTTCGCTTTTCATGATGCTCCTTTTGACGATCAATATAATCAACAAGTGCATCCAGATCCTTGGGCCCCGTGGAAAAACAACCATATCCTCGTTGCCATGAAAAGTCATTGAGATCTGTTGATTGCGTTTTAACCCATTTCGACGAAGCCGTCTTTAATTGCTCAACCAACTCGGCAATCGTAACAGTACGAGAAAGGCGAATCGCGAGATGAACATGATCTTCCACACCGCCAACGCGGTAGCATTCACATCCGATGTTTCGGGAGACTGTTGCAAGGTAGGCGTGGACCGAAGTTTCCACTTCGACATTCAAAAAAGGACGGTGATTTTTCGTGCTAAAAATCAAATGAATGACAACGAAAATCAGTGATTGTGGCATAGTAATAGCTCGGGCTTTCAGCCCTCTATCCTCTGTTTGAATCGTTTACCTGGGGCTTCGCCCCAGGCTGGTATGAAACGCGCCGTTGGCGCTAACAGCCCGTTGCAAGAGTGGCGAGAATGAGG
>JAJRPE010000007.1 GCA_024280935.1 Candidatus Hydrogenedentota bacterium | reverse complement strand
TTCCTGGACCTTGCGTTCTACCAGTGTGCCACTCCTCGGGGCCGGGAGGACGAAGGCCGCCTTGTCGGTGGTCAGTTCCAGGAGGTCATCCCCTTCGGAGACGGGACCGTCCTTTACGAGCCATTCGGAAATGGTGCCACCGGTTACGGCGTCGTCATCATCCCCAAGGCTGGGCAAACATACTTCAATCTGCATGGGGGTCTATATCCTTACGTTCTCGCCGTGCTTTGGCATAGTCGGATTCCAAGAGCGCTTCGGAGCGATAAGAGCTTCGGACGAAGGCTCCCGCCACAGCAAAGCCTAATCCAATTTCGTAGGCCATCGCCTCGTAGATCTTGAACTGTTCCGGCGCTATATAGGCTTCTACCGGGTGATGCTTCGGCGTGGGCTGGAGGTATTGCCCCATGCTCACCGCATCACAACCGGCTTCCTTCAAGTCAATCAAGGTCTGGCGGATTTCCGCTTCGGTCTCGCCACAGCCGAGCATGAAGGAGGACTTGATAAAATGTCCGTCGCTCAATTCTTTGGCAATGCGCAACACGTCCAGGGACTGCGTGTAGGTGAAGCGGCGATCCCGAATGCGGGGGAAGACGCTGGCTACCGTTTCGATGTTGTGGCTGAAAACCTCGGGTGCCGCCGCCTGAATGCGGGCGATGTCTTCCCGCTTACCATCGAAATCCTGCACGAGCACCTCGATAGTCGTCTCGGGCGAAACCGCTTTGATGGCCTGGATGGTGTCGGCAATATGTTGCGCACCGCCATCGGGCAGGTCATCCCGCGTTACCGAGGTGATCACCGTGTGCTTGAGTCCCAGACGCCGAACCGCCTCGGCAATATTGGCGGGTTCATCCAAGTCGAGTTCACCGGGCCTTCCGCTGTTCACCGCGCAATAGGTGCAGTGACGGGTACAGGTGTTTCCCATGACCATGAAGGTGGCCGTCTTGCGCCCCCAGCACTCCGATTGGTTCGGACAATGGGCACTCTGACATACAGAGTGGAGATTGAGATCACCCAGAAGGGACTTGACCTCCTCAACGACCTTGCCGGAAGGCCAGGGTTGGCGAATCCAGTTGGGAAAAGTCTTTTTGGCTATTTTGGTGGTGCTCATGGGCGGCAGTTCAATCGTGGTAGTTAGATGACCTGAAAACGACCGCGATTATAGCACGTAAAGAGGATTTATTACGATGTGGCGTCGCCCTTATTTTTCGCTCGCCGACAGCCTGCCGAAACCAGCAGGAGGAAGGTCGCCGCCGCCGCGGCACCTCCAACGGACACCCCAACAACGTTGTCAAACACCGATGCCTCGTTGGCGTAGAGCATGCCGTTCTTCGTTCGGACGAGCCGCAAGGGAATCTGCCCCTGCTGGATGTTGCCCATAAAATCCTTGATATCTGTCATTACGGACGGCGGGAACTGGGTTACGTAGGCATCGACCCCAGCCTGGGCTTGTGCAACGCCACTGATGGCATCAAAAAACGTGGTCGCCTCCGCGTCCGGGACGGGAACAAAAAACTGAAGGGAGACGGGGAGAGAAGGGTACAGGCTCTGGGGAAACATACTGTAATAGAGTTTTTGCGGTGCCAGAACGGGATTGGGTTCTGCGTACCACGCATCAATCAACTCGGTAACCAGATTACCCACCGTGATGTGATCGGTGTGTCCCGTGAATCCCTCGGGTCCGAAGGTGACGAGCACAGTCGCGCCCACAGAAATCAGAAACGTCCGGACGTTTTGCTTGATAGTGGTAATCTGGGCCGGGGTATAGCTGGCCAGTTGACCGTCTTGCTCCTGGAGAAGTCGAGGCGGATGAATTCCGTAGGATGCGCACGCCGTAGTCAGTTCGGCCTCCCGTGCGGCACCCAGCAGGGGACCCGCCGGAATTGACGTGAATGCGGTACCCTGCTGCCCAGAGGTGACACAGATTACGTAGACTTCCGCGCCTTGATTGCCATAGTGGGCGAGCAGGGGGGCGACGGTTGTTTCGTCGTCGGGATGGGCAAATATAGCAACGAGAACATCCTTTGAAAGGGCATCGGCAGTGGGGAGGAGGCTGGACCACAACAAGAGGGCGGCAAGGAACGTGATAGACGGGCGAAAAAACATAACATACTCCAATAAATGCGCAACGCAGTGTACAGTAAACCCCGCACCATTTTCGCATAGTATCAGGATTTACACAAATTCTCAAGAGGACAAATTCGGGCGCAAAAGCGAGGCTAATTCTCCAAATACGCCGAATTCACCACGCAGGGGTGGCTGGGCGCGCGCCCTTGACAATCGGACCAGATTCGGGCAAGATGGGGATAAGTTGCAATAAGGTTTGGTTTTACTTTCCGTGTCAATCTTTCGTCGGACGCAGGAGGATTCGATGACGTGTGCCATCGAGCACGCAAACCAAAAAACATTTGATATATTTTTATTCATTTCCCCAATCAATCAAAGGAATTATCAGTAATGAAAAAACGTGGTTTCACACTAATCGAGTTGCTGGTGGTAATTGCCATCATTGGCATTCTTGCCGCTATTCTCTTGCCTGCCCTGGCACGAGCACGGGAGTCCGCCCGTCGCTCAACCTGTCAGAATAACCTGAAGCAACTGGGCCTCTCCTTCAAAATGTACTCCAATGAATCCGAAGGCGGAGCCTTCCCGCCGCCCCACTATGCGGGCGAGGGTGCCGTTGCCGGCTCTTGTGATAGCATCGGCCTTGATTTCATGTGGCAGGGCGATGAACTCTTTCCAGAGTACCTCACCGATCTAGCCCCCAATGTTTGTCCTTCGGACTCCGACGGTCTCGACCGCTTCGGAAGTGGTCGTTGGCATCAACTTGGCGACCCGGCTCTTCCTGTCAATCCCTGCCGTGTAGGCACGCTTTCGTACATCTACAATGCTTGGGCCATTGACGAGGCCGAAATCCTGATGCCCGGTGTTGATTCGAACGATGGTGCCATCACCCAAGCCAACGTTTTCGGTGCCTACGTTGACTTTCAGTTCGTACTTGCTCTCCTTGGCTTCGTCGGCAATGTTGGCGCAGCCCCCACGGTTGCGGACGCTCGCATCGCTGCCACCGGAGACCTTAAATGGACCGGTACCGATGGCAGAAATCGCGTATTTCTTGCCAACCGCGAAGGCATTGAGCGCTTCATGATCACCGACATCAACAATGCGGCGGCCAGCGCCAAGGCTCAGAGTCAAATCGTACTCCAGTACGACGGAATCGAGACCGATCCAGGTGACTTTAACCACGTACCGGGCGGTGCAAACGCTATCTACATGGACGGTCACGTCGAATTTCACAAGTATCCGTCAAAGTTCCCTGCAACCCGTGCGTGGGCTGCTCTCGTAGGAAACTTCTAGCCTCCATTATTTCGTAATCTAAAACAGGGCGGAGAACCACAGCAGTGGTTTTCCGCCCTCTTTTTATGTTCATGCTGCGGACTCCGGGAAAGCATCCGTTTTATGTGCTTTTGTTACAATTGCCGGGTATCATATTTCCGGGTATTGAATCTTTGGAGTATCGACTATGTCGACAAATACAGGAAGTCTGATTCTGGCCTTGTTGCTCGCGTTGCAGGCGGCTTCCGCCGACCCGATTGAGAAATGGGGACGCTTCAGCGTCTCTTATGCCAATCCAAGCTGGGAAGGGAATCCCTTCAATGTGGCGCTGCGCGGCGTGTTCACGAGTCCAACAGGCCGAAGCCTGACGCAATGGGGTTTCTATGGCGGTGACGGCTCCTGGAGCCTCTATTTCATGCCCGACGAGGAGGGCGCATGGACCTTCAATACCCTCTCGTCGGACCCGGACCTTGATGGAAAGACGGGGGCTTTCACGGTCGGCCCGTCCAAGCTTCAGGGAAAACTCGTCCCCGACGGAAACCGTTGGCGTCTGAGCGATGGGGGAGGGGATGCGCCCATACTATGGAATCCACCGACAGCGGATGGGATTCATTGGAGCTTTCGGGAACGTGCCGCAATCGATGCGTTGGTTGCGGATGCCATCACCTTTGCCGATGAAGTGGTGGGCGCACGGGTGATTGGCTTTCACGAACTGCTGGTCATTCCGACCTCCTGGGCGAAGGATTGGCCCCAGGACAGCGTGCCCTATGTGGTGGGACGGGAGGGCGAGGCGTTCCATCTTCCCTTCTGGGACCGCTTGAACGCCAAACTCGATGCCCTGCGCGACCGGGGCATGGGGCATTACATCATGTTCTACAGCGATGATGCCCTCACACCGGACTGCTTCGGCATCACGCCCGGCTCGTCGGCAGAACTCCGTTTCTTCCGCTATGCGGTGGCGCGGCTCGCGTGTTATCCCATTGTCCTCTGGGACACGGGTATCGACATTGGTGAATACCGTGATAACCAATGGATTAACTGGTTCGCCGAATGGTTCAAGGAAAACGACCCTTGGCAACACCCTGCATGCAGTCGGTCCGGCGGCGGCAGCGGGGGCATCATCCCAAAGGCCGCCACCTACTTCAGCACGGGCGGCGCGGACATTCCCACCCGCGCCGAGCTACTTGCCCATCGGAAGCTGAAGGTCCCTACCGCGCACACCGACCATTGGCGTCCTTTCATCGGTCGGGGCAATTGGAACCACGACAAGATCAGAACCGTGGTGTGGCGCTGCGCCCTCTCGGGCGGCCAAGCATCTTTCCCGGACTACAACCAGGGCCCGGTCGACCAAGATGGCGTTCGGACGGGCGGCGCGTATATTGGCCATGCGACCCGCTTTTTCCGCGAGAAACTCCGAGGCGACATTGGGGGCTTGGCACCCCATGACGAATTGATCATCGCGGGCGAAAACGCCATCCTCGCCGCCAACCCCGGCCACGAATACGTCCTCTACGACCTCGACGGCGGGACCGTTACGATTAATCTTTCCCACGCGACGACATCCCTGACGGCCCAATGGCATAACCCGCGCACCGGCGAAGCGATAGCCGCAGGAGCCGCCCCGGAGGGTGATCAAGCGTCCTTTACTTCGCCGACGAATGGCGCGGGCAAGGACTGGGTGCTACACATTTACAAATAACCGTAGGTGACTGGGAGCGCGGGCGGCTCGCCTGCATCGTGCCCCGAAGGGCACGACAACAAATACCGATTGCTTCGCCGCAACCTTGTGGCGGTACAGTCACCCCCTTTCGCGGTCAACATTTCACTGACGTGCGGGGTGACTATTTCACACGGGGGATACTGTCCCGCGCAGAATCAGGCAAATTTTGAATACTATTTCCGACACAGGTGTATACTCATGTGATACCATTCATTGGCATCATACAGACGCAAGCAATCATCGGCACAAGCAATTCGGAGAAAAATTATGAGGAAGCTTTTCCTGTACGGCGGCTGGGTGGTCGCCGTGATGTTGCTGTTCTGCTGCGGCGTGTTGATGAACAAGTATTTTACGGCGAAGAAGGCGCTGGAAAGCGGAGATATTGCGACGGTGGCCTTTTCCCCGGAAGAAAATAAGGAGCTTTCGCTGGAAACAAAGATCTTTCATGCGAAAGTGGCGCTGGCCTTTGTTGAGAAAATGCTGGCAGCCTGCGAGTCGGGGGAAGCTCTTGAGGATTATTCGCCACTGACAAGTGAGACCACCTATGGACTTTCACCGGATGGCACCACCATGGCTGAACAGGAACAGGAGCTTGCCGAAACGGAAAAGGCGTTGGCCGAAGCGGAGAGTATGCTGGAGGCATGCCGGTTGGCGAACCCGTTGGAGGCCACGACTGAATTCAAGGTCATCATGCTGGACCTTGACGACAAGTCACTCTCCGAGGAAAAACTGGTCGAGTTGGAAGCCGAATTGGATGTCGGAGATTCGAGCACCGATAGCCTGCCGCGTTCTGAACGCACCACCCGTGTGCATTTGGAGGTGATAGGGGGGATGGTCGATTTGCTCTACCAGGATTTCTTTGAGGAACTGGGGCTTTCGCCGGAAAAGCTCGGGTCGCTGAAGACGGCCATCGCGGCGAATATGCTGAAGCAGCAGAAGATTGTGGTGGCGGCGTGGAAAAGCAATGATCGGCCTGCAAATTCCGTGTATGCCGAACGCGAGGCCTTGCGCGGCGAATTGCGGGAAGCGCTACGCAGCATTCTGAGTGCCGAGAAATGGGCGATTATTGATGCCCATAAAGGGGGGCTTGAGCAGATTCTCCTGGAGAAGACGGCGGAAGGTGCCTTGGAGATCTTCGCCGCCGGTCTCAGCGACGGAAGCAATAGGCTGGCTAGCCAGATCATAGCGGAAGAATTGACGCGTGAAATCAATATCTTTAATCAGAGCGACGAACTGTTCACGCGGGACGGTCACAATGCGGCGCAGGCCCGTGGCTTGAACGCGGCCCTGGAGCGCCTGAAGGAGGCTCTCGCAGACGATCAGCTTGCCCTGGTGGATGCCTATGTCACCCATGAGCTACATAATTTTGATGCACTATCAGATAAGGAGGAGGGGGAGTAGGAGGGCGGGTTTTATTAGCCACCACAAAGCCCGCTTCACGTCAGCCAATGCCAGGGGAATATGGAAAAACACGTGGGTGTGTTGCTGGTATCACGTTGCCTTTGTTGCGGACTGGAAAGTCCGCACTCCTATCCACCGAGAACGTTTGTATCAAGCCTGATGGGACCAATGGGACCTGCGAGACCTTATAGTTTTATAGGTATTCGTCGATTTGCGGGAACGGTTAGCCCGCGAAGCGGGTGTCGGCCTAAAGCCTTGGGTAAAGCGAGGAACGAGCGGAGCCCAAGGAACAGGGTAGGCAAAGACGTGAAGCCCGCGAAGTGGGCGACGGCAAGTTCCCTCAACTATCCCGCCGTCACCCGCTTCGCGGGCTCATCCCCCAGAAAACCTGATTTCCTGGGGTTCTGCTCGTTCCTCGCTCCACCCCAGGCTTTACGCCGTAACCCGCTACGCGGGCAAAAAGATGCGGTCCAGTTTCTCTCTCTAGATCCATGAAACGATTCCCGAAAATCGACGAAGAACCAGTTTTATAGGGTGCAGTTCTCATAATACCGCACCAACGACGTTAATCACCGTGCCGTTGCTTTTTGAATGGTGTGGAAAAGATAGCGCGGGCTTTCAGCCCTTGAGAGTGATGGGGCCTTTAACCATGGGCCTACGGCCCATGCTGGTATAAATTCGGGCCGTTGGCCCTATTCCTGCATCGACGTCAACTCTTGAGCGCCAAAGGCGCGTTCCATACCAGCCTGGGCCGTAGGCCCAGGAAAAATTCGTAGGAATTTGAACAGGGCTGAAAGCCCGATCCATTCTTCTTGTACCAGGCATGTCATACGCTGATATCTTTAACAGACGGGAGACATGCGAAACGGTAATACGAGAACTGCACCAGTTTTATAGGTCCCATACGTCCCATTCTTTCGAACAACTTCTATGCGCGCCCGGAAAGGTAGCCGAGAGTCTATGCGTGTGCAACGCCTTCCAACAGTTTTTTGAGGGGCGCACGCATCGCTTTGGGGTTGTCCTCAATGGCAACAATCTCTCCTGCCGGGGCAACGAGGAACAACGTGGTCTCTCGGACGCCGAAGGCGGCAGATAGAGGAAGTATCTCCTCTTCAACGACGTCATGATGGTCAAAGAACGCGTCGATATCCGTCATCCAGTAGTAGGCATTGGAGTCCTGTGGATCCATGTCCAGCCCTAGAATTTCGACATCGGCAGCATTCTCGAACTGGTGCCGTAGTTTTGCCAGCGCCTGAAGAAACGTCTTCTCTTGGAATTTTTTATCCCACCAGAGGTAAAGCAACAGGGATTTGCCCCGGAAGCTCACAAGATCAATTTTGTCTCCTTCGACGGAGCGCACGATCCGTTCGGGAAGGGACGAGCCAATTTCCACGGGTGTATAGTAAGTCATAGTTAAGGGGCCGAGGTCCACGGAAGCACTGCTCTCGCTCGGTGTAGTGACTTTGATGTCATTCTCATAGAACCCAAGGGGTCTACGTGAATCGTCTTTGTCCGAGGAATTCGGGCGATCTACGCGGGCGCGTAATGTATAGGTTCCCGGATAGACGTTGTGGATTGAGAAGCGACCATCTGATTCGATGCGAACGTGGTACATTCGGTGAAGCGTTGTGTTCCATGCTATGCCTTCTTCGGTTTTAGTAAACTCTTCCCACCAAGCCGCGTGTTCTTTGGACGACAGGCCTTTTGGAGGTTCCGGTTCGGTAAGGTTGACGGCGTTGAGAAAGGGGGCGTTGACCAGCGACCAGTCGATGTCTACTTCTATATCATCTGGAAAAACGAAGCGACCGCATAGTGTCAGGCAATCTTTGCCCAGCATTACGGTGGTGGTTTCATTTGCCTTAACGACAACCTGCATTTCCTGGTCGGCCTTGGCCTCGGATGACGGTTCTCCTCCAAAACGGCGATGGAACGGTTTCCCATCGGAAAACGCCTGCCCAAGCTCGACTTCCCCTATAGGAATGCGCTCGAAAATAAAGTGACCACCTTCCGTCGTCTGGGTGTATTCCTTCCACATAATGAAGCCGAAGGAGCCTCTTGTGCTGATACCAGCTTCACGCGACAGATGGCAGGCAACCCATTGCCCGGCAGGCGCGGGGCTACCACCCAGGTAGAGGATGCCTTCAATACGCCCCTTGCGCCCAAAGCCTCGGCGCACCATCCATATCCAGAGTGCCAGTCCGATGATAAACAGCAGTGTCAGTGTGAATAGAACACCAATAATCCAAAGCCACATAATCATCCCCTTGTGAAGTTTCGTTTCTGGTGCCATCATAGTACAGGACGGTAAGGGGTAGCAAAACCGGCGTTCGGGAGTGCTTGCCTTTGTTCCCAGGTTCCCCGTTGGCAATGCAGTGATGCTCTGTGTCGAAAGGACCCTCGGGCGTGCATGACAACGTATTGCCCCATGCTTCCGTCACCCGCTACGCGGGCTTGTCCTGTTTCTGACTCTCGTTCCTGGGGCTCCGCTCGTACCTCGCTCCACCCCAGGCTTTACGCCGTTACCCGCTTCGCGGGCTAAAAGAACTTCGAGGAAAGGTGTCCCTAATAATCCGCTGGAACGCACCCAAGACTTTTCCTGAGTTGAAGCCCTTTCGTTCAACGCTTACAACACGACCTATGCGATTGTTTCATAGGACCCATACGTCCCATTGGTCCCATCTATTCGATGGGTCCATCGCAACGAAGGCAAACAGGCCTTATTTAACGTCTCAATTTCCGCCAAAAAACCATCTTAACACCACGAGGACCACGACCCCGATAACGACCCATTTCACGATGAGTTTGGTCTTCTCTGGCCCTTCGGCGGCGCTGATACGCGCCTGTTCCGCCTTGGCGAAGTCCTGCACCTTATGAAAGAAGTTTTTGGATGTTTCCTGGGCTTGGCCCACGGCCTTTTTTACGTCGTCCCGCTCGCCAAAGGCCCGCGCCTTGTCCATGGCATCCTTCCCCAGGGCAGAGGCGCGTTTGGCCGCATCCTTTACTTCCTTACGCTCGCTCAATTCCTTGGCTTTTGCCACGGTCTTCTGACCCATTTTCTGGGCTTTTTTCTTCAATTCCTGGGCTTTTTCACTCTCGGCCATTTCCTTGGCCTTGCCGTAGGCCTGCTGTCCGGCATGGACCACTTTCTCCTTCGCCTGCTGGACATCCTCCCTCTCCCCAAAGGTGCGAATCGAGTCGACCACATCCTGACCCGCATGACGTAGCTGCGCCTCTATGGAATCATCGTTATCATCTCGCAGGGGTGCCACTGCGCTGCCGCAATAGGGACAAAGGGGTTCGTGGTCGCGGTAGTGAAGCCCGCACGTTTCACAGGCCGGGTGACGGTCATCGCGAAAGGACTCCAGATCTTCCAGGGCCGAGCCGCAGCGAGCTTCGTATTTTCCCGCTTCCGCGAAGTCGGCCTTCAGCGCCAGTGCTTCCTCAAAGAGATAGCGGGCCGTGGCCTTGTCCGCGTCGAAGCATACCCGGCCCAAGACGTAGCGCACCTCATGGGAAGGAGCGTCGTGGGCACCCGTCAGGTAGTCGCGAAGAGCAAGGCGTGCCCCGTCAAGTTTTCCCGCGTCAATGTCAGCCAATATGGCTCGAAGTCCGTCGTGTTCCATGGAAGTGTCCGCCGTTCAGTTGGTCGTTTCGTAATTAGCAGGAAACAGTGTAAAACAAACTGCGTGCCTCTTTTGTTGGCGAAGCCAACACTATTGGTTTCCCCTCTTGGGAGGGGGTAGGGGTGGGTTTGAGTTTACAGGTGAGTAGGAACCCACCCCCAGCCCCTCCAAGGAGGGGAGCCTTTTCGCCTTTGTGAATGTCTGCGATTATATGATTGCATGGGGCCGTCGAGACCATGCCTCTTCTCCATGCACTGTATGGGCTATCCTTCTCCACCAAGCAAGGCTTGGGCATGCTCCAGGCTGACCTTCGATACGGAACCGTCGAGAAGACGGGCAATTTCTTTCTCTCGTGTGGCACCGGAAAGTGCAATGACGTCGGTGCGGGTTCGGCCATTATCGGTGGTCTTGGTCACGGCAAGGTGAACCGAGGCCACTGCGGCGATCTGGGCCAGGTGCGTGACGCTCAAGACTTGATGGGACTCCGCCACGGCTTTCATTTTCCGGGCCACCATGCGGGCCACATCGCCGCCGATACCGGCATCAATTTCGTCGAAAATGAGCGTGGGTATCGTATCGACTCCGGCCAAGACGGTTTTAATAGCCAGCATAATACGAGAAATCTCGCCGCCGGAGGCCACGCTTCTCAGGGGCTTCAGGGCTTCCCCCTGGTTCGCGGCCAGTTGGAAGGCGGCCCGGTCAAAGCCCGTGGCGCTCAAGGGGGATGATTCCAGTCCCGCCGCAAACTGCGCTCCCTTCATCCCCAAATCTTGCAGGGATTCGGTGACCTTTTTCTCAAGGGCATTGGCAGCCTTCTTGCGCTTCTTTGTTAGTTTTTTGCCGGATGCCGTCAGCGCAGCCAATTGGGTCTCGGCCTGGGCTTTAAGAACGGCCAAGTGCTCATCGCGATTCTCGTAGCCATCCAACTCGGCAGCAATTTTCTCACGGTAGGCCAGGATCTCTTCCACGGAGTTCCCATACTTTCGCTTGAGATCACCCAGCAAACTGTTGCGCTGGTTGAGTTCGTCCAACTCTTGGGGGTCGAAGCTCAGGCCCTCGGTGTAACCCCGTATCTCCGCTGCTATCGCATCAATGGCCGCCTGGGCATCGGTCAATTGGGTCGCCAGAAGAACGAAGCGATCATCCAGCGCAGCCAGTTCATCCAAGTCTCGGGCCACCCGCGTAAGTTGGTCGATAACGGAGACCTCCTCGACCTCATAAAGGCGTGCGTAGATCGCCTGTGCTGTTTGCAGCACGGACTCGGCGTTGGTGATGCGGTTTATGCGTGCCTTGAGCTCCGCATCCTCGCCTGGAGACAGGCCCGCCGCATCGATTTCCTTTGCCTCAAAACGGAGGAATTCCATCTGGCGGTTTCGATTACGGTCGTTGTCCTCCAGGTCGGCAATCTGTCGTTCCACTTCGCGATAGGTGGTTACCTGTTTGCGCATGGCGAAGACGGCGTCTTCGGTGCCGCCAAAGGCATCGAGAAGCTCCAACTGGCGTTCCTGCTTTAAGAGAGACTGGTGGTCGTGCTGGCCGTGAACATCGACGAGTTCATCGCCCACAGACGAGAGCACGGCAATAGGCACCAGCGTGCCGTTGATGTAGCCTCGGGTGCGTCCTTCCTTCGATACCGTTCGAGAGAGGTGGAGTTCATCCGATTCCCACTCGATGTCGTGCTCCTTCAGCAGGCGAAGCAGGCGCTTTCCAGGAGCGGGAAGTTGAAAGAGGGCATCGATCTGCACCTTGTCCGCCCCGGCGCGCAAGACATCGCCCGAAGCGCGCGCACCCAGGACCAGATTCAGGGCACCAATAAGGATCGATTTGCCCGCGCCTGTTTCACCCGTGAGGGCATTGAAGCCCTGCTGAAAATCGATTTCCACCGTGTCGATGAGGGCAAAATTCTGTATGCGGAGGGTGGCTAGCATGAAGGAGGCGTCTCCGGCGCGTGGAAGTCATGGAGATAGGCCAGGAACTCTTTGTTGCCCGCAGGCCCTGTGAGTGGGGAAGGGACGACCTCCATGGCCTGAAACCCAAGCTGCCGGGCATGGGCGCAGGTCTTATCGACCACCTGCTGCCGGACCGCTTCATCGCGTACCACGCCGCCCTTGCCCACTTGGTCTTTACCCGCTTCAAACTGGGGCTTAATCAAGATCACGCCCTCGGGCACCGGACCCAATACCGGCACGAGGGGGGGGAGGATCAGCCGGAGAGAAATGAAGGAGCAATCGGCCACGAAGCGTGTCGGGGCCTCATCGAACATCTCCGGGGCCAGGTTTCGGGCGTTGCACCGCTCCATGACGACCACGCGATCATCACTGCGCAGGGACCAGGCAAGCTGCCCGTAGCCCACATCCACGGCAAAGATCTTGGAAGCGCCTTCTTGAAGACAGCAATCGGTGAAGCCACCCGTCGAGGCCCCCACATCAACGCAGACATGATCACGCACCAAGAAGGGAAAGGCCTCGAAGGCCGCTGCAAGCTTTTCGCCGCCCCGGCTCACGAAGCGGGCCTGCTCCCGAATCTCCAGCGGGGTTTCACGGTCAAGGCGCTGGCCCGGCTTGTCGAGCTTGTTTCCGTCGGCACCATAAACCTGACCCGTCTGGATCAGGCCCTGCGCCTTGGAACGGGAGACGCCAGCCTGCTGCTGCACCAAAATGTCGAGACGTTCTTTTGCCATAAATCAGGTTATCTGATACTGCCCTATGCGTTGTACATCATCACCCTTCGATTATACGCGATCAAAACGCGGGATACACGTTCCACAATACGGCATACTGAGCGCACGCAATTCGGACTCGAAAAAGGAAAACGTAAAAGAATGGCGGACACTGTCAGGCTATGGATACCACGATTACTCTTGCCAATGGCAATTCGAGCGCCTCGAACGCAGCCGCCAATGGTTTAGAATTAATCCTTCCCCCGTCTTCGGTGGCCGTCACCGCCTTGGCCCAACCCCACGACGCGCCGACACCGACAACAACGGGCATATGAACTTGAGCTAGGTGCTGCGCTGCATTCAGTTTTACAATGCCTTCAAGGGGGCTACCATGTCGATAGCGCCGGAGAAGATGGATTTGCACCGGGATTGGCTGGTCTCGAATGAGGTGGAACAGACGTATCCGTTGGAAAATAAAAACACGCAGGGACTGACGCGGACAAAAGACCTCGGTTACGCCAAAAAAGCGACACTTTACACACTGAATCGAGCGGAAACAAAAGGAACTCAAAGGTCCGTGGCTGCCCCGTTGTTGGCGAAAGGATCGCCGCGCTCTTCGCCAACGACGGGACAGACACGACCATTACGATGGCCCTGCAAAGAGAATCTTTCTTCTAATTGCAGCAATTTTCCCTGCCCAAAGTCCCTTTGGTCGTGTCAGTCCCTAATAGGGGATCACCGTCTGGAGCAGCGCCACCGCATGAACACTTATGGCCTCTTCCCGCCCCTCGGGGCCGACCCCTTCGTTGGTCTTGGCCTTAACGGAAATGTCCTGCACCGAAATATCGAGGGTCTCGGCCAGTTTTTTGCGAATTGCCTCAATATGGGGGTTTAGCTTGGGCTGTTGGGCGATGACCGTGCAGTCGATGTTGACGACGCAGTAGCCTGCGTCTTCCCGCACCTGCCGGTAGGCCTCTTTCAGCAACACCAGACTGTCTGCGCCCTTGTACTGCGGGTCCGTATCCGGGAAAAGCTGGCCAATGTTACCCAGCGCGACAGCACCCAGCAACGCATCGGTAATGGCGTGGGAGAGAACATCGGCATCGGAGTGGCCTGCCATGCCCTTGTCGTGGGGGATGGTGAGGCCGCCCAATATCAGGGGGTAGCCCGCTTCGAGGCGGTGAAGATCGTAGCCTTGGCCTATGCGCATGGGAAACCCTTTTCGATAAACGCTTCCGCGATGGTGATGTCGGTTGGTGTGGTTACTTTAATGTTGGTTGGGGCACCATGGACCAATTTCACGGCGTGGCCGCAGCGGCGCACCAGCGTGGCATCATCGGTCCCCTGAAATTCCTTCGCCAATGCCTCGTCGTGGGCCGCCCGGATTATATCGACGCGAAAGGTCTGGGGGGTCTGGCAGAACCATACGGCGTCGCGGTCCGGGGTTTCCTGAAGAAAACCCTGTGCATCACCAAGAAGCACGGTGTCAATGGCCGGAATAGCGACTGTCGCGGCACCATGAGCCTCCGCCGCCCGGAAGGATACCTCGATAGTTTCCGCCGTGATAAAGGGGCGGGCCGCATCGTGTATCGCGCAAAGTTCGGTGTCTTCGTGAAGGGCCGCGAGTGCGTTGCGAACGGAGTCTTGCCGTTCAGCGCCGCCATCGACAAGGGTTATCTTATTTCCCGGAAAAGCCCCCGCCAGAAGTCCCTCGAAGGCATCCCGGTACCCATCGGGAATAGCGATCACCGCCGTATCCGCCAACCCAAGGGTGGCGAAGGCAGAGAGAGTGCGCAGCAGCAGGGCTTCACCGCAGAGGGGCACCAAGGCTTTTGGCAGAGATTCGCCAAGGCGTTTCCCCATACCGCCTGCGGGTATGACAACCTGGCGATTCACCCTAGGAGCCTGACTTCGAATCCACGCGGATGCACGTTTGGCCCCAGTGCGCCGGATGCAAGGCGCGGGGCCAATTCGACCAGATGGTCATTGTGGTCACGCAACGCAGTAGGCGGTGTGCTGGGGCCAAACCCTTCGGGCGAAAGCATTTGCGTCGCATTGCTTTGTCACTCCTCATTACAATAATCAACATTGCGGCTTCGTCGTTCCGCGCACTGCTCGCACCTGATTTCGCGTGCGCCACGGGGATTCGGAGTCAGGCTCCTAGGGCAGCACGTTATCGAAGCGCGTGAATATCATGCGACCTGCGGCCGTCTGAAGAACGCTGGTAACAATGACCTTCACCAACTTGCCCATGTGTACCCGACCACCGTCAACCACCACCATGGTGCCGTCATCCAGGTAGCCCACACCCTGGCTGGCTTCCTTGCCCTCCTTGATGATCTTGACTTCCATCTGCTCATCAGGAAGCACGGCCGGTTTGAGGGCATTGGCCAAGTCGTTAATATTAAGTACGATAATTCCTTCTATCTGGGCAACCTTGTTAAGATTAAAATCGTTCGTAAGGATCTTGGCGCCAAATTTCTGGGCCAGGCGCACCAGTTTGCTGTCCACTTCGCGCACTTCCTTAGGATCGTCTTCGATAATCTCGATGTCGACTTTGGAGGTGTCGCGCTGGAGTTCCTTGAGAATGTCCAATCCGCGCCGCCCCTTGGCACGGCGGAGCACATCGGAAGAATCAGCGATATGTTGAAGTTCCAACAGGACGAAGCGGGGGACCATGAGGGTGCCTTCGATGAAACCGCTGTCGCAGATATCGGAAATACGCCCGTCAATAATGACGCTGGTATCCACCAATTTGAGGGTGCTCACCGACGACTTGTGCTGTTCTACGGCCGATAGCAACGCCTGCCAGGCCGACCCAAATTTCAGCCCAAGGAAGATACCCATGAATCCAAAAATAAGAACGAAGGTGACTATGATATAGACTTGAAAGCTTGAACTCGCATCGGGAAGCCAGATTAGAAGCCACTTGGCGAGCGCATAGCCAAACAGAATGCCGAATCCGATAGCAATTATGGCCGGTGCCAGTTTCTCATAAATATCCTGGGTAATAAAGCGCAGCAAGAGCACCACGGAGAGTCCGATGCCCCCCCCGACAAGCCCGCCGAGGATAAGCCACGGTAAGGGGCTGCCCGCGCCCTCTCCCGTAGTGTTCATCTCGTGGGCAAAGCCCCCCCAGATAGCGCCCATAATAAGACATGAAAATACGAATATATACCGAATAAGTTTTTCGGACATGTACCCTCCTCAGCTTCTAATCACGTGTACACACGGAACCCAAGCCCTCTACAACCGCCACTTCCCGGTAAACCATTGACAGATTCTATCACACCCGGATGGCTTTAGCTATGCACTCCCTTTCGCCATTGGCGGGAGTTCGCGCAATACCGCTTCGACCAGTTGGGTCAGTTTTGGTTCGACGGCGTTTGCCGTGGCGATAATCTTATCAATGTCCACCGGCTTCAGCGCATCGGGAAAACACTCATCGGTTATCGCGGAGAAGCCTAAGACCTTCAGGCCCGCATGGACCGCCACGATTACTTCGGGTACGGTGCTCATCCCCACGGCATCCGCGCCGATAGTTCGCATGAACCTATACTCCGCCCGGGTCTCCAAACAGGGGCCGCTGCACGCCAGATAGACACCCCGCTGTGTCTTGATCCCGAGCGCAAGGGCCTTCTCTTCCACGAGAGCCAATAATGACTCCGTATAGGGCTCGCACATGTCGGGAAAGCGCGGCCCGAGGCTATCATCGTTGGGACCAATGAGTGGATTGTCACCCATTTGATTGATATGGTCGGAGATGAGCATGAGGTCGCCCGCCTTGAACTGGGGATTCAGACCGCCGGCGGCATTGGAAACAATCAGTGTATCGACCCCAAGCGCCTTGGCAACTCGGACGGGAAAGGTTACTTCCTGGAGTGAGTAGCCTTCGTAAACGTGAAATCGGCCCGATAAGGCCACCACGGGAACTTCACCCAAGTACCCCAAGACCATTTCCCCTGCGTGATCCTCCACCGTCGCTGCGGGAAAGTGGGGGATAGCCTCGTAGGGCACACGGACAGCATCGGACAAGCGCTCGGCGAGGCTGCCCAGACCTGTGCCTAGAATGATAGCAACTTGGGCTTCGAGTGTGGAATGGTTGCGGACCGAAGCGGTCGCCTCTCGTACCTGATCGCTCAACAGCGCCATATTCACCTCACAGTTTCACCAATTAATCTACGTCAACACAAAGTCTACCGGGGCCGTATCACGCGCGTTCTCGGGTTCAACGATGGCCCCCCTCAAGCTGCCCGCGCACCTGTTCCACGGTGCCCTCTTCCAAGAAGAGCGTCTTATCCCTGCTCCGATCGCCAGAGCGAAGCGTCAAATCACGCCGCTTCACCCCCAGAAATTTTGCCATGAAACGCACGAGTGCCGTATTGGCCGCGCCTTCAACAGGAGGTGCCGTTAGCGCCACGCGAATTCGGCCTTCCCCTTCAACGATGACGGCATCCCGAGAGGCCTTAGGCTGGACACGCAAACGAATCAGCACCCCGCCCGCACAGGCCTCAATGGGAGGGAGCGCCACGATGTTACTCCGTAGTCCCCGCAGCTTCCTCATCGACGGCGGATGCAGACTCGCCAAGTTCGGCCTTCGCCCCATCGCCATCGCCGGAAGGCTCCTGCACCAACACGGGTGCATTTTCAAGCCACTGGCCCATTTGTTGAAATCGTTCCTGGCGGGCTTTCAATTGCCAGTTGCCTTGGTCCACGCCTTCGAGAAAGGCCGCAATTTCTTCCTCCATCGACTGGGCCGCACCCGCGATATCCCGGTGGGCACCGCCATTGGGTTCTTTCAATATCATGTCGATGACACCCAAGGCCTTCAAATCGGTAGCGGAAACGCGCAACGCCGAAGCGGCCAACTCCTTTTTCTCCACATCGCGCCAAAGAATCTCCGCGCAACGTTCCGGCGGGCAGATTACGTAGACCGCGTTCTCGAACATGGCAATCCGGTCCCCCACGGCAATGGCGAGGGCACCGCCACTGCCCCCCTCACTGAGAATGATAGACAAAATCGGGGTGTTTATCTTGAAAGACTCAAGCAGGTTGTAGGCGATTGCATAGCCTTGACCATGGGCCTCGGCTTCAATGCCAGGGTGGGCCGCCGGGGTATCCACAAGGGTAATGATCGGGTGGCCCAATCGCTCTGCCATACGAAAAACGCGGTGGGCCTTGCGATAGCCCTCGGGATGGGCCATGCCAAAGTTGCACTTGACCTTTTCGTCCGTATCGACCCCTTTTTGCTGCCCCACCACAAATACCGTCCGACCGTGAAAACGTGCGATGCCCGCTACCATGGCGGAGTCGTCGCCCAGCGCCCGGTCACCGTGCAGTTCAACGAAATCCTCGAAGATCTGGGCCACGAACTCACGCATTCGCGGCCGACGGGGATGACGCGCCAGTAAGACGCGTTCCCAAGGGGTAATGCCCTCAAAAACCGTTACACGCAACGCGTCGAGCTCTTTGCCCAACGCTGCGCGCTCTTCCTCGGTCTCCGCCGCAGCAATCTGCTCTTCGAGTTCAATAAGCGGCTTCTCAAAGGGGAGAACGACATCGGTCGCTTTTCTTGAAAGTTTTAATTGCACGATAGTAGACCCCTGCAAGGGTACGCAGTGTGTCGGTTTTTTCCACAAACTGCACGCTGAATGTTATTTATTGGAGTCGCGGTTGCGCTCACGTTACCGCATAGAATGCCGTAATCGGAGCTGCGCGGCGCGGGGCGATTGCGCACCCTGTAAAGAGTTTATCAATCGCAGTGTTGCATGAACAAGCCTGTTCATTGTAACACGTAGCCGAGGTCCATGCCGATCACGCGGTACAGGCAAGGCCAGCTTCGGGGTGAGGGATTAAAAAAACCTCGGACGGGAATCGCTATACCCCTCCGAGGCATCTAGGCTGTTGATGTTGGTGTCGACTTATACTGTTTCCAGTACTTCTCCGAAATATTCGTAGTAACACTCGGCATGCCAGCATTCACCCTCAAGGTCTACGGCTTCGCCAAATTCGAAGTCGACAGCTTCAATGTGCTCATTGCACAACGTACATTGTTTCATGGTAACGGTCACCTCCTTTCAAGAGATATTCTGTGCGCGTTCCACACGCGAACTTGCCCGCCTTATACCACGGATACGGACACATGTCAAGAAAAAAAGTAATATCGGTGATTTTTTTGCAACATTAGGCGGCACTAAATTTTTACATTTGTGTTATATATCATGTAACCAATTTAATATCAACATGTTAACAGAAGCAAAAAACATGGTCATATTTTTTTTACCCTGCGAGAAAAAACAGGAAAAACCTGCAAAAACCGTCGGATATTTATCCCGTATATCCCGCAGATAGAACTTCTGTTGCTACGGGTACCCTGTCTTCGAGGAAGAAGAAAGAACCGCAATAACCGGAAAATGGTCCGAGGGATAGCGCCCATCTCGCGGCGTGTCGATGATGGCGCATCGGGGGACAGAGAACTCGGAAGAAACCATAATCCAGTCAATTCGTCGCCCCCCATCTTTCGGCGGATTCTCAAAGCCGTTCCACGTGTTCGCGGGACCGTGTTGTTCTGCCGCCACCTCCCAGGTATCACGGAGTCCGCCTTCCGTGAGGGTGCGCCAGGGCGCACTCGTCCCGGCCTGCGCATTAAAATCCCCCGTGAGCATGACGGGGAGGCTTTCGGCGCGGATGAGTTCCACCAAGAGCTTGGCGCTCTCGTGCCGGGCGATGCTGCCCCGGTGATCAAAGTGGGTGTTATACACAATAAAAGGCGTCTTCTCGGCGATGTGAAAGAACTTCACACGCGATACGATGCGGGTAAGGCTTGTATCCCAGGATTTTGAGCCGGGGATGTCTGGCGTTTCGGAAAGCCAGCGGTGTGTGGTTTCAACGGGCACAAGGACACTCTTGCGGTAGATGATTGCGGTCATTTCACCGGTGCCGTCCCTTTCCCTCCCCAGACCGATCCAGGCGTAGCCGGGTAGATTCTTGGTGATATAGTCCGCTTGAAAATCAAGGCATTCCTGGGTGCCAATAATGTCGGGAGAGGCTTCCTTGATGGTTTCCACCAGAAAATCGCGGCGATGCTCCCATGCGTTATCGCCGTCCTTTGCCGTGCCGTAGCGAAGATTAAAGCTCATAACGGTGCAATCAACGGCGAATGCGGTCGTAGGCGACGCGAGCATCAGCAACGCGAGCAGAATGGGTGAATACTTCATATGGATAGTTTCCTTAATGGGTCGTGTGGCCTGCGCCACATGACATGGCCCTTTTACATTCGAACGCGAGCGCCGCCTTTCAGCTTCCTTTCAAACTTCACTCTTCTAACTTCCAAAGCAAGTGGAATACAATGTCGGTATGCTGGCAGAATGCGGGGGAGGAGTTCAAACCCATGTGGCGCACCTTCGCCCACAACCCAAGACCGTCATCCCCGCGAACGCGGGGATCCAGTGGTGTATCGATATGCACCTGTCGCATTCTGGATTCCCACTTTCGTGGGAATGACGTGGGCTTATCTTGTTTTTTATAGCGGTTTTCGCAGAGTAGGGCACTACGCTTCGTCCGGGACGATGCCCGGAAGAAGTGGCACCTGCGGTGCAGCGGGTGAATCCGCGTACAATCGTTACAGCCATGTCGCATGAGCGCCCGCCCCGAAGGGGCCCAACAGGTTAGCCCAGGGCAACGCCCTGGGTCAGAATGTAGAAACAATTAACAGCCCTGAAAGGGCGACACAGTGGCCGTGATGTGCTTCTATTGCGCCCTTTCAGGGCTTTGGTTTTCTAGTTCCTTTTTCCCAGGGCGTTGCCCTGGGCTAACCTGTTGAGGCCTTTCAGGCCGAAAACGACACCGCAAACTCATATTTTTTGTCGATAACAGGCCCTCAAGGGCCTACGTGCCTTTGCCCGCAGCGTCCCTTTTTCCTTTGGAGTTTCCATGTCAGAAGAACCCATCCCCCCCATTCATATAGTGGCCGTCGCAGGCAGCGTTCGAAAAGACGGCTATACCCGTCGCTTTCTGGATCTGCTCTTGGACGTGTTGCGAAACTACCCCGGCGTTACGGTGGATTGCATCGACCCCTGCGAATATCAACTGGCTTTTCCGGGGGAACCGGAAGCTGTGGCCCTGGAGGCGGCTCTCAAGGAACGGGCGAAAGACGCAGACGGTTTCATTCTGTCTACGCCAGAATATCATGGCAGTTACAGCAGCGTCTTGAAAGTGCTGATAGACAACATGGGCTATCCGTCCATCATGGAGGGAAAGCCTGTTTCACTCCTTGGTATCGCGGCGGGACGCTTGGGCGCGATAAAGTCTCTCGAACACCTGCGCAGCGTAAGTTCGCACCTCGGGGCGGTCGTCCTGCCTTACCCTGTATCGGTCGCAGAGGCCCATACGAAGTTCGACGCGGAAGGCCATTGTATTGACCGTGATTTGATGGAATTGATCCATAAATGCGCCGAACAATTGGTTCGCTATACGCGCAGTCATCACGCAAGGCAAGAAAAAAGCAATGATTAATCGTTAGAAAGATCGTGACTCTGCTTGTCGGTCAACCGTTTCTCCGTGAAGCCAAGGCGCACGAATGAACCATCCGGGTTATCCCAAATGTACCAGGAGATAACCGACGGACCGGTATAGCCCTCGACCCCCTCGTCATAGGTCGATTCCTGGCGGCTTGGGTCCATCCCGAGATAGTCCACGACATCCGCATAGCGCATGTCGTAGAGAATCTTGTCGTATTGTTCTCGGGTTATTACGGTGCGCGGGGGGGGGGCTTCGATTTCGACAACGGGTGGCGGGCTAAGTTCTTGCGGGGGTGTTTCTTCGGCGCATCCCTGAAAGAAGACCGATGCCACGATGCAACACAGCCAGGTGCCGCCGAAGAATGGGGGCGTTGCGGCGGATGGCAGATGACGGAGAGAGGTTCGCAATGCTGCTGTCATTGTTTAGCTCCTGATTCTTTGAAGCAGCAATAAAAATAAGATAAGCCAGCGTCATTCCCACGAAAGTGGGAATCCAGAACGCAGCCGGAGCACATCGTAAGACCACTGGTTCCCCGCGTTCGCGGGGATGACGGACCTGGGTTGTGGAAAAAGCTCACCTTGGTTTCCTTATTCCTTACAAGGAAAACATTCTACGTCTATACACCATCCAGTTCAATGCGGTTACGGCCCAACTCCTTGGCGCGGTAGAGGGCTTTATCCGCAGCCTCGACGATATCGCCGGATTTTTGGGTACTTCGGTGGTGCTGGGCCACGCCAATACTGGCCGTGACCGAGAGCGCTTGATCGCTTGTGCCACGAAAAACGTGTTCTCGAATTCGGGCACAAAGTTTGTTGGCAAGGAGGGAGGCCTCTTCCAGCGAGGTTTCGGGAAGGATAACAACCATTTCCTCACCGCCGTAGCGACAGCATATGTCGGCATCCCGCGTATTCTTTTCCAGCAGCCGAGCAAACTGTTGCAAGACCAGGTCGCCCGTCTGGTGCCCATGGGTATCATTGAATTTCTTAAAGTGGTCGATATCAAAGAGTAGAACGGAAAAAACGCGATTGTAGCGACGTGCGGCGGCAAACTCTTCGTCCAAACGCAGGTCAAAATAGCGGCGCACAAACAAGTCTGTCAGGCCATCGGTCACGGCAAGGGCATAGAGCTTGGCGTTGTGGATAGCAATGGCAATCTGGGAACCCATCTGCCGAAAAAGCACCTGCTCTTCGTCCCGAAAAGGCTCGTCATCCTCAGGATCCTCCAGCACCAGCAGTCCCAACGGCTCATTCTTGGCGATAAGCGGAATCAGGGCTTCGGCATGGCCCGCACGGTAACTCAACGCCACGACCCGTTCGCGCAGGACATCGCCGAATCGGCTTCCCCGTGCAGGCACGGTGTCCTCCGCGAGGCGCTCGCGGTCGATGAGATCTTTGCCATACTTGGCCACCAGGGGCTGTAGAGAATCGCCATCCTGACTCAACTCGTAGAGCGTCAGCCGCCGCACATCAAGGGCACCCTGGACGACATTGGCAATGATGGGGAGAGCCTCATGGAGTTCCAGGGTTTCGGTGATAGCAAGGCCAATCTCGCGCAACGTGGATAGATGATCCACCTGCCGCACCAATTGCATGTTCCTGCGGTAAAGGACGTCAAAATCGCCGGCCCGCTCTGGATTGCCAAGACCCAATGGTGTGCTCCTTCTTTGCGTGGAGACATCATAGCATGTCGAATAGTGGATGTGTAACCGTGATTTCCAAGAGAATGCTAATGGGGACCATGTCACTCCAGCACGTCTAATGTGGCTGGCAGATCTAAACGTACGCGACAAGATAACAGTCGTGGCGCAGCACTCCTTTGGGCTCGACAAGGTTTACCGGTTTGTGGCACAAGTTAGTCACAATTGAGCATTAATTGCGCCGTATCTCACTCATTTAGCCAAGTATCCAAAGAAAGATCATACCCAACACCTTGCCCTGCTACACGTTAGCCCTTGGCACGCTTTTGGGATCGCAACTTGCTACTTCAAGAAAAAGTTCTTTTTGTTGCGTGGGAACGCGGGAACGCGGGGAGTCGGATTGGAAACGGTCCGGTGTAATCGGGGGGAGACTTCCGATGGCTTGTCGCCCCAAAACCAGAGGGGGGGAATAATACTGGACAAAATTATCCATATTAGCCCCGTATCGGGAAACGGCGTATTCTGCCGTGAGGTCCGGGCTTCGCGTCGAGCCTGAACCTCAACCAGATCATCGGACGCGCCCAACCACGACATGGTTGAAGAATGAAAAAGTCAGGAGAGACTGAAAATGAGAATGAAACCTTCGTTTTTGACATTAATGGTCTGCAGTATGGTGCTTCTCGGTTTTGTTACAAGCGCGAGTGCCACGATTATCGACTTCACAGGCGGAACCGCCTATCTGGTCGGCGGCGGCACCGTTGTGACCAACAATACCGCCACGGCGGCCACAGCGTGGGGAGCCACAGACTACTACGTGGAGAACGGCTTCCGGCTGGACTTCATCGGTGCCGGCGGAATCATCGGGGACTATTATGGGGGGGCAAATGATGTTATTCACGGCCACTGGGCTAGCGGTGGACTCAACACGTTGACGGCAATTCGCGTCGAAAAGGTAGATGGGACAACCTTTGATCTCAACTACTTTGAGTTGACCTCCAACACCGATACCGGTGGTGGAGCGGCTTCGGGTTTGGAGCAAACCGTCATAACCGGTTATAACGCCGCCAATGTTGCGATCACATCATCGATTCTGTTGCCTCCGGACGATTGGGGATGGAGTGGCACAAATCCACAGGTGTTCCTGGACTCCGCGTGGGATAATATCTCGTACTTCGAGTTCACGGTGAACAATACGGTGGACTGCTACGGGATGGACATGTTCTTCATCGATCAGGCCGCCCCGCCGCCCAACAACCCGGTCCCCGAACCTACAACGGCTGTGCTATTGGGTCTCGGCTTAGCCGGGTTGGCCGCACGTGTACGTAAGCAAGCGCTGTAGCCTGACAAAAGGCTGATCGGCAGATTAAGAGCAGCATAATTTCGGCGCTTCTCCCAAGCTCTGGGAGAAGCGTCGGTGTATATTTTAGGGGCGGGGCCATCGGCGAATCTCGGCTGGAGTCAGTATCTATGCGTGAGGTCGTCCTGAACAAGTGCCATATTCCGGGAAGCCCACCGTTGTGATTTCGAGATTGACTACTTCATCCCGGCGCGGCACTCAATTGTTCACGACGGTATTGGGCGGGAGCCACGCCGACCTCTCCCTTGAATACAGTGGCAAAATACTGGGCGCTGCAAAAGCCACAGCGCAGTCCCACTTCGGTAAGGCTCAGCGCCGGTTCGCTGCACATGAGTTGTTTCGCCTCCTCCACCCGCAGATGGCTGAGGTATCGGTTGGGTGTCATGTTTTTCAGCTTTTTGCAGTAATAGGCGAAACGGGTGCGCTTGAGTCCGGCCGACTCCGCCATGCTGTCAAGGGTCCAGGGCTGCGCCACGGATGCCTCCAGTTCGTGGAGAAACATTTCCGTCGTTCGCTCCGCCGTGGTCAGAGACTCCTCGTAGGTAACATCGTGGCTCCGCAGGGTTTCCAGCAGGGTGATAAGCAACTCGTTAATCAAGAGCGCAAGCCGTGAGATAACTGTGGGCACGGTTTCGCCTTTTCGGATTAAGCGCCCAATTTGTTGGAAGCAGGCCTCCATTTCGTGGCTGCCTTTCCACACAGGCTCTTCGTTCTGGCGCAGCATGCTGGTAAGTTCGTTTCGGTCAACCTCATCGAGAATCAGCCAGCTCGGCCACTTCCAGGGCTGATGGGGCCGTCGCACGCCCACGTCAAGAATCAACCAGTAGAGGCGGCCCGCGCCCACGGTAGGATTGCCCACACGATGGGGTTGCCAGGGCCGGGTGATGGTCAGGTCGCCGGGGTGGAGCGTGTACGCATGGTTGTCTACGGCGAAATCAATCTCGCCACTTTCGAGATAGGTGATTTCCAGCCCTTCGTTGCGGTGCCAGTCGAGTCCCCAATCCTGCTCGTGTTCGGCGTCCCAGTAGCCGATACTTTTGAGCCGGGGCAAGACGCGGGCTTCGAGGGGGGTGCCGGGGTAGGTGCCGCGCGCCAGGGCCTCCAGGCGGAGGGTTCCTTCCTCCACCGCATTTACCAACGCGCTGCACGTGTCGGCTCGGTGCGATTTGCCGTGGTCACGGTATAGGGTGGGTTGCTTTGGCATGTTTTGTACCTTAAGGATTCTGACCAAATTAGAATAGTCAAGTTTTCAGGCGTGCGGGGCATTGATGCAAGAAAGCGTTGTACGAGATTATTCTCAATCCCTACCTGGAGTATTCAGGGTTCGGCCTGAAAGGCCTTAACAGGTTAGCCCAGGGCAACGCCCTGGGAAGAAAGCAGCACCACAAAGAAAGCCCTGAAAGGGCGTAATAGCAGCTCATCACGACCACTGTGCCGCCCTTTCAGGGCTTGGTGTGTAATGGGCATTCCACAACCCAGGGCGTTGCCCTGGGCTAACCTGTTTTGCCCCTTCGGGGCGATATCGCTTCGAAAGTACGCGGGCGAACTGGCCATCCTTCAAACGAACTTGGCAAAGTAATTTCGATCAAATCCCTAAGCACCGAAAGTTTTAGCTGTGGCCCAGCCACTTTAGCTCCAAAACCAGTCTGTGATGGCTGAGCACCGACTGAACATGTTGGTGCCTCAATCCGCAAGAACTTTACAAAAAACAAGAAAGCGGCGCGTCATTCCCACGAACGTGGGAATCCAGAATGCGGCAGGAGCACATCGTAACACCACTGGATCCCCGCGTTCGCGAGGATGACGGTTTTGGATTGTGGAAGAAACCCGCATTAAAAGCATGAACGTTCAAATTTTACCAATGGCAGTTCTTGAAAGACAAGGGGCGACCGATTGGCCAGAATATAGCTTGGTCATCAACGCTTGAAAGGGAGAAACTCCGCCATGGGTACCGTTCACCTCGGAATAAATCTGGAATTCGTCCGTCATGAAGACAAACCCATGGAATGGGGGGTGGCGAAAGCCGCCGAACTGGGCTACGATTACGTGGAACCCATGGTCCATTTGGGCCGCGAGTTGTTGAGCGAGGCGGGTTACTTCCACAGCGTTTCCATGCTGGACGATCCCCTGCGCATCAAGCGGGCTTGTGAAAAGTACGGGGTGAAATGCTCGGGACTCAGCGCCCACTGCCCGCTGTGCAAGCCGGAAATAAGCGTGGAGTATCTCAAGCAGGCGATTCGTTTCGCGGCGGAGATTGGCGCGCCCGTGGTGAATTCGGACGAAGGCCCCAAACCAGACTGGACCAGTGAGGAAGAAGACCACGTGCTGATGCGCTACACCCTTGGGGAGGCGGCGCGGGTCGCCGAGCCGCGCAATATCCTGATTGGCATTGAGCCGCACCAGCAATACAGCAAGACACCCGATGGCCTTGACCGAATCCATGCGCTCGTCGACTCGCCTGTAATTGGCATTAACTTCGACACGGGCAACAGCTATCTTGGCGGGGAAAATCCCTATGATTGGCTGGAGCGCGTGAAAGATCGGCTCGTACACCTTCACGCCAAGGACATCGCCATGGAGCAGTCCGAGGCGGAGCGTGGAAAAGTAACCGGAACACCCGTGGGCTGCGCTTGTGGTGACGGTGTCATCGACTGGGCCAAGACCATCGCTATCTGCAAGACAATGAAAAACGATGTGGTTTTTTCCGTCGAATGTGGTACGGTCGAACAGGCGGGGAGAAGTGTCGAACATCTTCGGGGACTGCTTTGATTCATAAGTTAAATCACTGGTTTTTCCGATAAGAATTCATAAGACTCTGCCGTTCCGATATAT